>NZ_JBDNAI010000105.1:0-29771 GCF_039768515.1 Wenyingzhuangia sp. | reverse complement strand
GTAATACGAACTACTGTTCCTTCGATTACATCACGCTCATTCACGAAACCTACAGTTCCTTCTAATGCAGCATCAAACTCCTTTAATTGAGCCTCATCAACCTCATCAATACCTTCTTCGTATTTGTGCCAGTTAAAATCTGCTAAAAATTCTTGTGGATTTACTTGTACAGCTTCTTGCTCTTGAGCTTCAACTGCTTTTGTGTTTTCTTCAGACATGTGTCTAAAATTATTTTGTATCTAGCTGATAATCAGTTTTAAGAACGGGTAACCTCAGCTAAAGTTGTTAAATTAAAATATTTTTCATCCCTTTTCAAAACACAAGCCCGTTAAAAAGGGTTGCAAATATACAAATTATTTTCAACTAAAAACACTCAAAAACAAATCGTTAACCAATTTTTTACAGGCCATTATAATTTACTTATTTATGAAAATAAAAAACAAGAATTCATCAGGATTCAACCAAGTTAAATCCGAAGAAGTTTTAAGCAATGAAATCATTTTTTTGCTTTATCAATTCCTTGCTGCAGCCAATCTAAATAAACAGCTATGTCTGGCGTATAACCAACAGGAGCACTCACATCCTTACCTTCTGAATTCAGGATCACATAAAAGGGCTGAGCATTAGTCTTGTATCTTTTTTCTTGAAACTCAGACCACTTTTGCCCAATATACCTGTAGGGTTTCCCTGTGGAAGTTGATATCTCCTCTGAAGCCAATTTTTGTCTATCGTCTACATACAAAGAAATCAAAACAATCTCGTTCTGGAGGATGTTTAAAACTTTAGGGGATATCCATACATTCTGTTCCATTTTTCTGCAATTCACGCATGCCCTCCCTGTAAAATCAAGAAGTATAGGCTTGTGTTGCTGTTTAGCATAACGCATTCCTTTCTCGTAATCGTTAAAGGTTAAGATGTTGTAGGGAGGCTGCATATGGGCACCTTCAGGCAATTTCTTTTGAAGAACTATTGGATGAGTACTTTTATTTATAAAACCATTTGGGTTCTCACTATACTCAATTGGAGGAACAAAAGCTCCAATTAATTTCACTGGTGCGCCCAACAAACCAGGAATCATGTATACCACAAAAATTAAACTTAACATTGCTAAAAAAAGCCTTGTGATAGATATTTTTTCCGTGGGTTGATAATCATGTGGCAAGCGAATTTTACCCAACAAATAAACCCCCAGCAACAAGAAAATAACGATCCATATCGCAATAAAAACTTCTCTTTCTAGCCAATGTGCTTGCAAAACCAAATCGGCATTTGATAAAAACTTAAAAGCCAATGCCAATTCTAGAAAACCTAAGACCACTTTTACTGTATTTAACCAACCCCCTGATTTTGGCAAAGAATTTAACCAACCAGGAAAAACTGCAAACAAAGTAAATGGGACAGCTATCGCCAAAGAAAACCCAAGCATGGATATAATAGGAGCAATTCCTCCTTGTGAGGCAGATTGCACCAATGCAGTTCCAACGATAGGCCCTGTACATGAAAACGAGACTACTGCTAAAGCTAAAGCCATAAAAAATATTCCAACCAAACCTCCCCTATCCGCTTTTTCGTCTAGCTTTGTTCCCCATGAACTAGGCAACACCAATTCATAAGCCCCTAAGAATGACATCGAAAAAAAGATCAAAACACCAAAGAAAACAAGATTAAAACCAACGCTTGTTGATAATTTATTTAGAGCATCCGCTCCAAAAACACCAACAACAAAAGTTCCCAAAAACACGTAAATAACAACAATACTTATTCCATAAATTATTGCATTTCTGATACCCAGAGCTTTGTTTTTACTTTGCTTGGTAAAAAAACTAACTGTCATCGGAATCATTGGAAAAACACAGGGAGTTACTAATGCGGTTAAACCAGCAATAAAACTCAACCCAAACAACAACCAATAACTTTTATTTTCTTGATCTTTAGTATCATTAGCACTTGTCATATCCTGAGAAATTTCAGAACTATCCTTAATTTCAAATTCTAAATTGACTTCCTTTGGTGGTAGACACATTTCGTCATTACACGCCATGTACTCTACCGAGGCATTAATGAAGCTAACCTCATGCTCGACAGAAATTTCTTGCTTAAATATTGCTTGCTTGCTAAAGTATTTAATGGGCATCCCAAATATGGGATCCTCTATTTGTATACCCGCACTCTCTGTTGTACTCCCAACCGTTATTATGTCTTCTGGATACATAAATGTAGTGGGTATTGGACCTCCTTCCCCAATATTTTGACTATACAAATGCCAACCTTGCTCAATCGTTGCTTTCGCTACCAACACTAGCTTACCCCTGTTGTTTGTTTCTACCGAAGTCTCCCAACTCACTGGATTATGGATTTGTGCTTTCAAAGAGAAAAAAGCTAGCGCAATTAGGAGTGTTAATCTGTGTAATGGTGTTTTCATGAAAGTGTTTTAATATGATAGCAAATATAATCAATTAACGATATTGGAGTCATAGGACACCTACATAAATAAAAGCTTTATGTTTTCATAAGTACTGTCTAAGCATTTTTTGGTTTCTTCTACAGACTTAAAAGCGACTTGCACAATTCCTTCTTCTTTTTGCGGAATCAATACCAAGTTATCCTCATTGGTATGCATGGCAAACCAATATGTTTTTTTCATGACCAAAAGATCTTGATCTTCAAAGACATGATAAGTCGTTTGTAATTCATTATCTATCCTCAAACCGAAAACATTGCATTCCTCTTTTACCTCACGCAAAGCCGCGGACTCTTTGGTTTCTCCTTTTTCTATATGGCCTTTTGGCAAATCCCATTTCCCATGTCTAAAAATCCACAAAACTTGATCATCTCTATCTTTGACAACTCCTCCAGCTGCAGCACGTACTTGAAAATTTAATAAAAAATTACTCCAATCATTGTCTAAATTGTCACAAATAACATTTATTTTTGCCCGAGAACCATTTAATATTTTAAAATATACATCATCAAAATTTAGTTCTTGATACTGAATCACCGAGAAATGACCCGAAATTCTATTTCTTTCTGTAAAAGCAACTAGGACCTCATTGATAAAAACTTTATACATCAGCACATGATTTTCAACAAAGATATAGCAAATAACACAGCAGAAGAGCTTTTAAAGATAAAAGCAATCAAATTACAGCCTACAAATCCTTTCACATGGGCATCAGGATGGAAATCTCCCATTTACTGTGACAATAGAATCACACTTTCCTTCCCTGCCATCAGAAATTTCTTAAAAACAAATATGGCAAAAGCCATTGAAGAAAAGTTTGGAAAGCCTGATGTTATTGCAGGAGTGGCTACCGGTGCAATTGCTATTGGTGTTTTAGTAGCTCAAGAATTAGGGATTCCTTTTGTTTATGTGAGACCAGAGCCAAAAAAACATGGTAGGATGAACCAAATTGAGGGATACCTTGAAAAAGGCTCTAACGTAGTTGTCGTAGAAGACTTAATCAGTACAGGAAAAAGTAGTTTATTAGCTGTAGAAGCCCTAAAAGCAGCAGAGGTTAATGTAAAAGGAATGTTGGCTATTTTCACGTATGGTTTTCCTATTGCTGACCAGAACTTCGATACCTCTAACGTAACATTAGTGACTTTGAGTAATTACCAAACACTAATTGAACAAGCAGTCAAAAACAACTACATCTCCTCAGAGGAGTTGACTTCTATTGAAACATGGAGAAAAGCTCCTGAAAACTGGAAAGTCTAAAACACC
Organism: Wenyingzhuangia sp.; assembly: GCF_039768515.1. Classification (NCBI taxonomy): domain Bacteria; kingdom Pseudomonadati; phylum Bacteroidota; class Flavobacteriia; order Flavobacteriales; family Flavobacteriaceae; genus Wenyingzhuangia; species Wenyingzhuangia sp. The sequence goes on along the minus strand of NZ_JBDNAI010000105.1, from coordinate 26,047 downwards.
CGATACATTTGTTGATTTTTTCAATCCTCTCTTATCTCATTTAAGAAAAAAAACTATGAAATTAGAAACCGTACCGGTCAGTATTTTCAAATCAAATCATGAAGTTTTCGAATTTCTAGTGGACATAAAAAACTTTGAAAAATTGATGCCTGAAAACATAAAAGAATTCAGTGCGAACAATGATACGTTCTCTTTTTCTCTAGCTGGAATTCCAGAAATCAAGTTAAAACTGAAAGAAAAAGTGTCACCTATAAAAATAACATTAGGAGCTGTTTCAGATAAGCTTGACTTTAGTCTTACCGTTGAATTAAAATCCCTTTCTGAGAATAGCACTTCAGCTCAGTTGCTTTTTGAGGGTGAATTTAATCCAATGATGGCTATGATGTTAAAAAAACCTCTAACTAACTTTATCGAAACATTGGGAAAAAACCTACAAGATCTCTAGATGAATTTCACCTCTTTAACAGCAAAATGGTGAACGACCTCATCTTCTTTCTCGATCAGTAATAGGCCTCTATTATTGACCCCTACAATTTTTCCCATAAACACATTCTCATCATGACTAACAAACATAGATGGAGTATTCATTTTGTATAAATGACTTAAATATTCCTGTTTGATCATTGTTAGGTTATCCATAATATAATCTACTGTCATGACCCTCTTTAGAGCATCAACTATTTTGATCAAAATAAGATCTTTATCTAAAATTGCCCCTTCAATTTTCGCTAGTGAACTGGCTTTTAACAAATGGTCTGGAAAAACCAATTGATTTACATTCAAACCTATACCGATAAAACAAGATAATACCTCTTGGTTTTTGATGGTGTTCTCGATCAATAAACCGCAAACCTTATCATTATATGACATAATGTCGTTTGGCCATTTGACTTTAATTTTATGTTCTTTATCCAATACACTTTCTATAACGTCTCTTATTTTAACTGCAGAAATAAAATTTATGTATGGAATCAAATGGACTGGCAACCCACTCAAATCAACATAAACAGTACATAATATGTTTTTATTTTTTTCTGAATGCCAAACAGAATTCATCTGGCCTTTGCCAGAAAACTGCTCATCTGCAACAACGACAGTGAAATTTTCAAGGATTGATTTTTTTGCCAAATCTTTCAAAAAAAGACTAGTGGAATCGATGGCATTAAGTTTGATTATATTCACAAGTAAATTATAATAATATTAGTGTAAGTTATCACTTAAAAAACAATAACTTTGCAACAAAACTAAAGATTTTTTAATGTCTAAAAAACACGTAAGTACTGATCAGTTAATTAGTACCATTTTAAAGGGGATTGATGAGGTAAAGGGAGAAAACATCCAGTTGATTGATTTACGAGAAATCGAAAACACAGTGTGTGAATATTTTATTGTGGCTTCGGGTACATCTAACACACACGTGAGTGCAATTTCAGGTTCTGTTCAGAAAATAGTTGGAAAAGAATCAAGAGAAAAACCTTATCATGTAGAAGGAGAAACTCAAGCAAACTGGATATTACTAGACTATATTCACGTCGTTGTACATGTTTTCCAGAAACCAACTCGAGAACTTTATGATATTGAAGGTTTGTGGGGTGATGCGAAGATTACCAAAATTTCATAAGTACAAAAAGATTTAAACGAAGATGAGCAAAGAACAAAATAATCAACCCAACAAGTCGAACGGTTTAAAACCTAAATTCAACTCATATTGGCTTTATGCTGCTATCATAGCGGTGATTATATCTTTTAATTTTTTTGGAGGTGACTCAACTAGCAAAGACATTTCCAGAAACAAGTTTGAAGAATTATTACGTGCCAACAGTATAGAAAACATACTAATTGTTAACAACGATTATGCTGAAATTCATTTGACAGAAGAAGCGCAAAGTGAATTTAAAAGCAAACAAAAGGACAATAATTTGCCTTGGGCTGCAGCAAAACCTGTTTTGACTTACAATTTCGGAAGCCTAGAAAATTTTGAGAATATTGTTAGAGAAAACAAAGAAAAATACAACCTAACTATTGATTTAAAAAATGTCAACAAAACAGATTTGTTTGACTCCCTCTTAGGACTCTTACCATTTATCATCATTTTAGGTTTATGGCTATTCTTCATGAGAAGAATGTCAGGTGGCGCTGGTGGTGGTGCAGGAGGAGGTGCAGGACAAATCTTTAACATTGGGAAATCAAAAGCTAAATTATTTGATGAAAAACAAAAAATAAAAACATCCTTTAAAGATGTTGCTGGACTAGTTGGTGCCAAAGAAGAAGTTCAAGAAATTGTTGACTTCTTAAAAAGTCCAGAAAAATACACGAATTTAGGGGGTAAAATACCTAAAGGGGCTTTACTTGTAGGTCCTCCCGGTACAGGAAAAACATTATTAGCAAAAGCTGTAGCTGGCGAGGCTGGAGTACCTTTTTTTTCAATGTCAGGTTCAGATTTTGTTGAAATGTTTGTGGGTGTAGGTGCTTCAAGAGTAAGAGATTTATTCAAACAAGCAGCACAAAAATCCCCCTCTATCATATTCATAGATGAAATAGATGCTATCGGTAGGGCTCGAGGAAAAAGCAACATGACCGGAGGTAATGATGAACGTGAAAATACACTAAATCAGTTGCTAACAGAAATGGATGGTTTTGGTACTGACACGAATGTGATTGTTATTGCAGCAACGAACCGTGCTGATGTTTTAGACAAAGCTCTGATGAGAGCAGGTAGATTTGATAGACAAATTTATGTTGACCTACCAGATCTAAATGAACGAAGTGAAATTTTTAATGTACACATAAAACCACTAAAGTTAGGTAATGATGTCAAAGTTGAATTCTTAGCACAGCAAACCCCCGGGTTTTCCGGTGCAGATATCGCTAATTTGTGTAATGAATCTGCATTGATCGCTGCAAGGAATGGAAAAGAGTTTATAGAAAATCAGGATTTCTTAGATGCTGTTGACCGCATCATAGGAGGTTTAGAGAAGAAAAATAAAATCATTTCTAAAAAAGAAAAAAAGACAATAGCTTTTCATGAGGCAGGACACGCAACTGCAAGCTGGATGCTTGAGCATGCCTCGCCTCTAGTTAAAGTTACCATTGTACCCAGAGGTCAATCTCTCGGTGCTGCCTGGTATTTACCAGAAGAGAGAATGATTGTTCAGACAGAACAAATGCTAGACGAGATGTGTGCAACTCTTGCCGGAAGAGCAGCTGAAAAAATCATATTCAATAAAATATCAACAGGAGCACTAAGTGATCTTGAAAAGGTAACCAAACAAGCTAGAGCTATGGTTAGTGTATACGGATTAAGTGAAAAAGTTGGAAATTTAACCTACTATGATTCAAGTGGTCAAGAACATGGATTTACGAAACCCTACAGCGAAACTACGGCAAAACTGATAGACGAAGAAATCAGTGAAATCATAGACATCCAATACAAAAGAGCAATACAAATATTAACCGAAAACAAGGACAAATTGACTGAGTTGGCTGAAAGACTACTTGAAAAAGAAGTTATTTTCAAAGATGATTTGGTTAAGATTTTTGGTGAAAGACCATTTACAAAAGAAGAAGAAAAAGAAGAAGTATCAGAAGACGAAAAAAAGCCAAAACAAAATGATAAAGGCGATTCTGATGTAGAAATTTAAAAGTTTTTATATACATGGGTTTATTTGATGTTTTCAAAAAAAAATCAAAATCTAAGCTATCAACTAAAGACAAAAAGAACAACGAACAGACTGTCTTTTTATCATTAGATGACTTATTTGCTCATAACTTTATTAGCAAAGGAGGTAAGTTTTTATATTGTGTAACACAACAAGAAGCTCTTGAAACTCTAGATAAAATTTTAGAAGAAAACAACTGGGAAAAAATTTCTTGCGTTCAAAAAGAGTTGATAGACTTTGCAAATCAAACAAAAACTCAGATATCTGGCTCTTATGATGATAGTCCCTTTTTCACTACTTGTGAACATTTGATTGCAGAAACAGGAAACATCATGATTTCCTCTAATCAAATAAAAGAAATGAAACTTCCTGAGCTGAGCACTCATTTTATTGTTATATCCAACACGAGTCAAATTGTCAAAAACATGGGAGAAGGACTAACAGGCATAAAAACCAAATGTAAACAGAAACTTCCTACTAATATTTGTGAAATTAAAGACTATGGTAACCAAAAAAACAAAGAAGGCTTCATGAATTACGGACTCCGTAACAATAAGAACACATACCTTATACTTGTCGAAGATTTATAAAACCTAACTTATGCTTAAGAGAACTTTTTCAGGGATTATTTTTGTAAGTATACTTATATCCGCAATTTTACTTGATAGCTTAACTTTTTACATTCTGTTTTTCTTTTGTATGCTTGTTGCCATTTATGAATTTCAAAAATTAAGCAAACACAAGAACTATTATCTCTATGCCCTTGGGATTATTTCCTATTTGTTTTCTGAAAAAAGTATACTGATCCTAAAAAATCACTTTGATATTGCATATGATATAAAATCTGAGTTCGCTTCATCACTTATCTACGTACTGATCTTTATGTACTTCATATTTGTCTTGTATAAAAAAACAGACAAATCCCCTTTTACTGAACTTGGAAGTTTTATTTTAACTTATGCATACACTATCACTCCCTTTATCATTATGATAAGGATTCCGTTTTGTAATGTAGCACAAACTTACCATGCTACTACCTTCCTTGGAGTAATCATACTAGTATGGTCGACAGACACTTTTGCATATTTAACAGGAAAAAACATCGGAAAACATAAATTGTTTGAGAGGGTATCTCCTAACAAAACAATTGAGGGGTTCATTGGAGGAATGATTTTCACATTAGTCACAGCATGGGTTCTATCAATCTATTTTACTCAACTTTCTACGACTAAATGGATAGGTCTAAGCCTGGTTGTTAGCATATTTGGTAGCATAGGAGATTTAGTAGAATCTCTATTTAAACGCTCAGCAAACATAAAAGATAGTGGAAGTTTAATTCCAGGTCACGGCGGCATATTAGATCGATTTGACAGTTTGATTTTTGCTTCTCCTTTTGTCTATTTTTACTTAAATTTAATTTCATAATACATGTTTCACAAAGAAGGAAAAACCATTATAACCGTAACGTTAATTTTAGCTTTCATAACAACAGATTTGGCTTACTTTCTATTGAAAGATTTTGAGTGGTTACAATATATAATCTATACAACGGCCTTATTTTTCGTCTATATCATTTTACAGTTTTTTAGAAACCCAAAAAGAAAAACAAGCCATTCTAATGAACATGTAGTGGCCCCTGTTGATGGGAAAGTTGTTGTCATAGAGGAAGTCTATGAACCCGAATATTTTAAGGAAAAAAGAATACAAGTATCCATATTTATGAGTCCACTTAATGTACATGTTACTAGATACGGACTAAGCGGTTTGGTGCAATACAGCAAATATCACCCTGGTAAATATTTAGTTGCATGGCACCCAAAAGCTTCTGAGGAAAACGAACGTACAACCATTGTCATAGAAAACGACAAATTTGGAAAAGTCCTCTACCGCCAAATAGCTGGAGCTTTGGCCAAAAGAATCGTAAATTATGCGAAAGAAGGGACAAGAGTCGAACAAGGAAAAGATGCTGGATTTATCAAATTTGGATCCAGAGTAGATCTTTTTTTACCACTTAACTCTAAAATTAATGTATCTTTAAATCAAAAAGTAAAAGGAGCTGAAGACATCATCGCTAACCTTTAAGCTTACTTGTAAGCTATGATTGATATCTCCAACTGAATTATAAACCAAAATCCAAAAGATTATGAAAAAAATAATACTTATTTTATCCTTTGTAACTGTGCTTACCGCTTGTAAGGAGTCAAAAAAAGAGGACAAACAAAATGTAAAAACTGAAACATATCAGCTGAATTCAGAAACAGCAATAATAAATTGGACAGGATACAAATACACAAATAAAACGGGCGTTAAAGGACAAATGCAAACAGTAAATATCAGCAACAACAAAGTCGGAAAAGACATTTCAGAAGCTTTGACTGGTGTTGAATTCTCTGTACCTGTAAGTAGTGTCTTTAGCAATAATGAATCTAGAGATTATAAATTGAAGACATTGTTTTTTGCTATCATGGATCATACAGACTTGATTTCAGGTACTTTTTCCAATGCAAGTAATTCCCAGGGAACCATTTCATTGACATTGAACAACGAAACCCACGACTTACCTTATACTCTTGATGTTAAGGGAAAAACAGCTTATTTAAAAGCTAGCGTAGACCTGAATATCTGGCATGCGCAACCCGCTCTTGCTTCATTACATACCGCGTGTGAATTATTACATACAGGAACTGACGGAATCAGTAAGACATGGAATACCGTAGACTTAGATATTGTATTAAATTTTTAATTCCAGTGCACCCATCATGATATTGTAACCTCAAAGCAGATTATACCATCTGTTCTGAGGTTATAAACACAACAGTGCATAATAAAATATAGGAATACTCTCTACCCAAAAAGAAGCAAAAAACTTTGTCTGTTCCCTCTTAGAAAAAACCAAAAGCACAAATAACATTGAGCAAACTATTGAATACTCCGTAAGACAAAACCACTCAAAAACGTAAAAGTGTAAGGCCAGGGAAAACACCAACAAGATAAAACCTAAACATTTTACCCCCACTATCCCCAGTAACATAGGTAGGGTTTTTATTGTGTTCTCATCAAAACTCATGTCTCTGATATCGAAAGGGAGGGTCAATACAATGATAAAAAAAACCAAACTAAAGAAAAACACTAACTGGGTATGATTGTACCCTATGCTAGAAGTTATTGGGAAAAAAATCACACTCCCAGCCCAAACAATTGCAATAACAAATATCTTTATACCTGGTATAAAGCGAATAGAATATCTCACCCCATTCTTTCCTATAAAACTAAAAGCATAAAGCATTGTTAGGATTAAAAATGGACACAAGTATAAAAGTCTAAAAAACTCAAATTTTACTGACAAACATAGACCAAATGTAAAAGCTATTAAAAACAAGATATAGATAGGGATCTTGTACTGATTGCTGAATATATCTAGTAAGTGTGGCTGCCCATATTTAAATCTATTCATAAGGCGAATGAAGTGATAAGAAACAAAAGTAGCACACATTACAAATACAGCTTCGCTATATACCTCAAAACCAAATAAAAAACCACTACTCAGAACAAGACTAGCTGCCGCTAGAGATACATGTAAATTACTATGTACATAGAACTGAAAAATCAACTTTAAAACCTTCATAATTACTATTATACTTATCAACAATAGCCAAAAAAATTGGTTATAAGATTTGATATGCGAACAAAAATAAAACTTTTATTATATGTATTTTTGACGGACTAAATATTTATTTATTTTCATCAATGAAAACAGATGTTTTTGCAAATAGACACATAGGTCCCAATAGGGAAGAACAAGCAGAAATGCTAAAACAAATTAAGGTGCAATCAATTGACGAATTGATTAAGAATACAGTCCCAAAAGACATCATCTTAGAAAATCAATTAAAATTAGACCCCGCACTTAGTGAGTACGAATACATGGATCATATTCAAAAATTATCCATCAAAAATAAATTGTTTAAAAATTATATCGGACTTGGATACCATCCTACCATCACTCCAGGTGTAATACAGCGAAATATTCTAGAAAACCCAGGATGGTACACCGCTTATACTCCTTACCAAGCAGAGATAGCCCAGGGTAGATTAGAAGCTCTTTTAAACTTCCAAACCATGGTTAGTGATTTGTCTGGAATGGAAATTGCTAACGCATCATTATTAGATGAAGGTACTGCTGCTGCTGAAGCAATGATTCTTCTTTTTAACACAAGAAGTCGAAGCCAAAAGAAAAACAAATCATTAGATTTTTTTGTTTCAGAAAACGTATTACCACAAACTATAGATGTTTTGACTTCCAGAGCCACGCCTCTTGAAATTAACCTGGTGATTGGAGATCATGAAACCTATGAGTTTTCAGAAAATGATTTTGGTGGACTGCTGCAATATCCTGGGAAAAATGGAAAAGTTGTAGACTATAGTGATGTTGTAAAAAAGGCTAAGAATTTGGACGTTAGAATAGCTGTTGCTGCTGACCTTTTAAGCTTAGCTCTATTAACTCCACCAGGAGAATGGGGTGCAGATATTGTTGTAGGTACCACACAGCGTTTTGGAATTCCAATGGGTTATGGTGGACCTCACGCAGCCTATTTCGCAACTAAAGAAGTATACAAAAGATCTTTACCTGGAAGAATTATAGGGATAACCAAAGATATCAATGGCAACCGTGCCTTACGTATGGCACTCCAAACCCGAGAACAACATATAAAAAGAGAAAAAGCAACATCAAATATCTGTACTGCACAGGTATTGCTAGCTGTTATGGCTGGCATGTACACTGTCTTTCATGGTCCAAAAGGACTAAAATATATTGCAAATAAAATTTTAAACCACACACATACCCTAAACATTGCACTAAAAAATCTAGGTTTTGAACAATTAAACAATGTTTTTTTTGATACTTTAAATGTTTCCGTAGCCTCAGCCAGCAAAGTAAGAGAAATTGCCGAACACGCTCATGTTAATTTCTTGTACAACTCTGAAACTTCTATTTCTATTTCCATCAACGAAACCACAAACCTTGAGGACCTCAATGAAATCTTAAATATTTTATCGAATGTAAAAGGAGTACCGTTTTCTGAAATAAAAGAATTGCTAGAAATAGATGTAAAAACAGAATTCAAAAGAACTACTAAGTTTTTAACCAACCCAATATTTAATACTCATCATTCTGAGACAGCAATGATGCGTTACATAAAAAAACTAGAACGAAAAGACCTATCATTAAATCATTCTATGATTTCGCTAGGATCTTGTACAATGAAATTAAATGCTGCTTCAGAAATGCTTCCGCTAAGTTGGCCTAACTGGGGGAATATACACCCTTTTGTTCCTACCGATCAAGCACAAGGATACCAAGAAGTGCTTAAAGAGTTAGAAAATGATCTAAATGAAATCACAGGATTTTTTGCTACTTCACTACAGCCCAACTCAGGAGCTCAAGGAGAATACGCTGGACTTCTAACAATAAAAGCATATCATGAGTCTAGACAAGATCACCATAGAAATATTTGTCTGATACCCTCATCCGCACACGGTACCAATCCAGCTTCTGCTGTTATGGCAGGAATGAAAGTAGTCGTAACAAAAGCTACAGAAGAAGGTGACATCGATTTTGATGACCTGAAAGAAAAAGCAATTCTACACAAAGATAATTTATCGTGCTTAATGGTTACTTATCCATCAACACACGGTGTTTTTGAAAGTGGTATTAAGGATATCACTCAACTGATTCACGACAATGGAGGCCAAGTTTACATGGATGGTGCAAATATGAACGCCCAAGTTGGAATAACAAATCCTGCAAATATAGGGGCTGATGTATGCCACTTGAACCTTCACAAGACTTTTGCTATTCCTCATGGAGGTGGTGGACCAGGAGTAGGACCTATCTGTGTAGTAGAGCACCTGGCTCCTTTTCTTCCCTCAAACCCACTAATAAAAACTGGAGGAGACAACGCTATCAAGGCCATATCCTCTGCTCCTTGGGGCTCCGCACTTGTCTGTTTAATATCCTATGGCTATATTAAAATGCTTGGGGCAAAGGGCCTAAAATCTGCAACAGAAAACGCAATACTAAATGCAAACTACATCAAAAAACAACTTGAGTCCAAATACTCTATTCTGTATTCAGGAAAGAACAAATTCTGTGCACATGAAATGATCGTTGATTTTAGAAGTTTTAAATCTAAAGGAATTGAAGTTGTTGATATTGCTAAAAGGTTGATAGATTATGGTTTTCATGCCCCAACAGTTTCTTTTCCTGTTTCTGGGACTCTGATGATAGAACCTACAGAAAGCGAAAACAAAGATGAACTTGATCGTTTTATAAAAGCTTTGCTCAGCATTAGAGAAGAAATAGATGAAAAAGAGTTTCACGATCAAACCTCTGTTTTAAAAAACGCACCACATACACAAGAAATGCTCACTGGAGATGAATGGAATTATGAGTACACAAGAAAGAAAGCAGCATTTCCAATGGAAAGCATTGCAGAAAACAAATTATGGCCATCTGTAAGAAGAGTAGACGATGCGTACGGTGATAGAAACTTAGTTTGTTCTTGCGAGCCAATAGAAAGTTATAGTGGATCCTAGAATTATATTCCATATAAAAAAGCGATCCTGTCAATAGGATTGTTTTTTTTGTTTCAATAATTGATATTTTTTATCGATCTATTTAACCGATATTCAGTTGATCTTAAAACCACAAAATAAACAAATAAATAACTCATAACAAACACTTTAACAAATATCAAAATTACAACCCCCACGAAATTCAAATTGTTTTTTTTTTGATAACCCTAAAATCTAATAAAACAGGTGTTAAAAAAGTGATTATAGATGTATATTTCTTGATTATAATGTCTTATTTTTGCTAGCAGTTCGACAAAAACACAATCCATATGTTTGTGTTTATTGTAAATTTAAAATAAATCATGAAAGAAATCACTAAAGAAACTTATATCAATTGGTATAAGGAAATGCTTTTCTGGAGAAAGTTTGAAGACAAATTAGCAGCAGTTTACATCCAACAAAAAGTTAGAGGGTTTTTACACCTCTACAATGGTCAAGAGGCAATCTTGGCTGGATGTCTACATGTAATGGAACTGGGCGGAAAGGACAAAATGATTACCGCTTACCGAAATCATGTACAACCGATTGGAATGGGAGTAGATCCCAAGAGAGTCATGGCTGAATTGTATGGAAAAGCGACCGGTACCTCTCATGGAATGGGTGGATCAATGCATATTTTCTCTAAAGAAAAAGGATTCTACGGAGGTCATGGTATTGTTGGAGGACAAATACCTCTTGGTGCTGGAATGGCTTTTGGTGATAAGTACCATAACACGGGAGGGGTAACGATTTGTTGTTTTGGTGATGGTGCCGCACGTCAAGGATCACTTCATGAAACTTTCAATATGGCAATGCTATGGAAACTACCGGTAGTATTTATTGTTGAAAATAATGGATACGCGATGGGAACTTCTGTAGAACGTACCGCAAACCACCAAGATATTTGGAAACTAGGTCTGGGTTACGAAATGCCTTGTGGTCCTGTTGATGCAATGAATCCTATCAAAGTAGCAGAAGCTATGGATGAAGCAATGGATAGAGCTCGTAGAGGTGATGGACCAACATTCCTAGAAATGAAGACTTACCGTTACAGAGGACACTCAATGTCTGACGCACAACACTACCGTACAAAATCTGAAGTAGAAGAATACAAAAAAATTGACCCAATCACTCAAGTGCTTGATGTGATAAAGAAAGAAAAATACTTGACCGAAGAGGAAATCAAACAAGTTGAAAAAGACGTAAAGAAAAAGGTAGCTGAATGTGAGAAGTTTGCTGAAGACTCTCCATACCCAGAAAAGCAACAATTATACGATATGGTATATGAGCAAGAAAACTATCCATTTGTTAAACATAAATAATCCCATAGATAAAGTATGGCAACAATAATTAATATGCCCAGATTAAGTGATACGATGACGGAAGGAACCGTAGCACAATGGCTTAAAAAGGTTGGAGATAAAATTGAAGAAGGAGACATCCTAGCAGAAATTGAAACAGATAAAGCGACCATGGAGTTTGAATCTTTTAACGAGGGTGTTTTACTACACGTTGGTTTAGAGGACGGAGACACTGCTCCAGTAGATAGCTTATTAGCAATTATTGGTGAAGAGGGCGAAGATATCTCTGGATTGTTAAGTGGCAATCCTGTTCAAACAGAAGCCGAGGAAATTCCAAAAGTAGAGGAAGTTGCACCCGTTGCTGAAGAAAAAACAGCAGATGCTGCAATCCCGGACAATGTCACTATTGTAACCATGCCTAGATTAAGTGATACCATGACCGATGGTACGGTAGCATCATGGTTAAAACAAGTTGGTGATACTGTTGAAGAAGGTGACATTTTAGCTGAAATAGAAACTGACAAAGCAACAATGGAGTTCGAATCATTTAATGAAGGAACTCTACTTTATGTGGGACTACAAGAAGGTGAAACCGCTCCTGTCGATAGCTTGTTGGCTATCATTGGTGAAGCTGGGACAGATATTACTGCAGTAACTTCTAACTTTGGTAAAGCTGGTGACACCAAAACCGAAACTGCTCCCGTAGTAGAAACACCTAAGGTAGCTGCCACTGTTTCTTCTCCTGCACCCGAAAAAAAGGACACTCCAAAACCCTCCCCTACTGCAACAAAGACGGTAAGCGCAATAAGTTCTGAAAATGGTAGAATTATTGCTTCTCCTCTTGCAAAAGCACTAGCTGAAGAAAAAGGAATAAACCTAGCTAAAGTTATAGGAACTGGCGAAGGTGGAAGAATTGTAAAAGTGGACATTGAAAATTATACACCCGCTGCCGAAATCACTTCTGAACCAAAACCAATACCTGTTGTTGCAACTGGAGAAATCAGTCAAAGAGAGGAGAAAAACTCAAACATGCGTAAAGCAATAGCTAGAGCTTTAGATAAGTCACAAACAGAAAACGTAAACTTTACCATTAGTTTAGATGTGGACATGGATAATGCAATGGCTTCTCGTGCTATCATCAATCAACTGCCAGATACCAAAGTATCGTTTAATGATTTGGTAGTGAAAGCTTCTGCAATGGCACTGACCAAGCATCCGCAAATCAATACTGAATGGACCGTAGAAAAAACAATCTACAATGAACACATCGCAATTGGTGTTGCAGTAGCTATAGAAGATGGTCTTGTTGTACCGGTTATTCCATTTACAGACACAAAAAGTTTAACCCAAATTGGTGCTGAAGTAAAAGATTTAGCCATCAAAGCTAAAAATAAGAAATTAACACCTGCTGAAATGTCAGGAAGTACTTTTACGGTATCTAACTTAGGGATGTTTGGTGTTGATAATTTTACCTCAATCATAAACCAGCCTAATTCTGCAATTCTTTCTGTAGGAGGTATCAAACAAAAACCTGTTGTTAAAAATGGAGAAATAGTAGTAGGAAACGTAATGAATTTGACATTATCTTGCGATCACAGAACCATAGATGGTGCTGTCGGTGCAGCTTTCTTAAACACATTGAAACAGTTTATTGAAAACCCTGTTACCATGATGGCATAAGTAAAAAACTTATTTATTTTAAAACACCTCTGCTCAACATCAGAGGTGTTTTTTATATATTAGACTTTACGAACACGACTTAACCAACCCAAAGTCTGTTATAGAACAACTTAAAATAAAGAAAATGAATTATTTAAAAAAAACTTTTTTTGTTGGTATTACTCTACTCATGTTTGCATGTAGCGAAAAAGAACATCAATCAAGTATCTCAGGTGAGATCAAGAATTTGCCAAAAGAAATAAAAGAGGTCATCCTAAAAACCCCGTCTAAAATCAAAAGGATTAAGATTGAGAATGGTGCTTTTAAGGACACTATCAGTGTAAATGGTAAATACTGCTTCATCCAAATTGGTGGTTTTAAAAAGACAATCTTTTTAAATCAAGACACACAACTACACATCTATCTTGACGCCAATAACTATACTTCTCTTAACTACGGTGGGTCAGGAAAAGAAGTAAACAACTACTTAAATGAAAGAGAAGCTTTTACCGAGAGGATCTTCCAAAAAACAGACAGTATAAATCAGTTGAATGAAGTTGAATTTGAAAACTTTCAACTAAAAACAATTGATAAAATAGAATCTCTTTTAAAAGAATATGACAATATAGACCCTTATGTAATCAATACAGAAAAAGAGAACCTAAAGTACTTTATAGATAATATAGTACAACAATACAACAAAACAAATACAACAAAATCAAACAACAAAATAGGGAGTCCATCTCCTGAATTTAGTAATTATGAAAATTTCAATGGAGGAATGACATCTCTAAGAGATTTGAGAGGAAGCTACGTTTATATAGATATTTGGGCGACTTGGTGCCCTCCATGTAAGGCTGAAATTCCATTTTTAAAGAATCTTGAAGAGAAATTAAAGAACAACAATATTAAATTTGTAAGTATTTCCGTTGACAGTAAAAACGCAAAAGAAGCTTGGAAAAAAATGATTAAAAAAGAACAGATGAGTGGTGTTCAATTATTTGCTAATGGAGACAGAGGATTTATGGAAGCATACCAAGTAACCGGAATACCTCGTTTTATTTTACTAGACAAAGAAGGTAATATCATCAATCCTAATGCCCCAAGACCATCTGACCCAAACCTTTTTGATATTCTTAGTGAATTAAAGTAAAACTACAAAGTGTTTAATCTTACTGATAAATATTACAATCCGTAAAATCTATCTAATTGAACTAAATTTAAAAGAAGAATCATTTTTCTAAATTTTAGTTTCGCTTATATTTGACAAGCATAAATTGAATCTAAAAATTATACCATGAAATATCGTATTGAAAAAGATACTATGGGTGAGGTAAAAGTACCTGCTGACAAGTATTGGGGAGCACAAACTCAAAGATCTAGAAACAACTTTAAAATCGGTCCTGCAGGGAGTATGCCTTTGGAAATTGTTTATGGTTTTGCTTATTTAAAAAAAGCTGCAGCACATGCCAACTGTGATTTAGGTGTCTTACCACAATCCAAAAGAGATTTAATTTCTACCGTTTGCGATGAAATTTTAAAGGGTAAACATGATGATCAATTCCCTTTGGTTGTATGGCAAACCGGATCAGGTACACAATCCAACATGAACGCTAACGAAGTAATTGCTAACCGCGCTCAAGAGCTAGCTGGTGGAATCATCGGTGAAGGAGAAAAAGCAATCCAACCTAATGATGATGTCAATAAATCACAATCCTCAAATGACACATTCCCTACAGGAATGCACATTGCGGCTTACAAAATCATTGTAGAAAACACTATTCCTGGAGTAGAAAAATTGCGTAATACATTAAACGCAAAATCACAAGCTTTTAAAGATGTAGTAAAAATTGGTCGTACCCACTTGATGGATGCGACGCCATTAACAATTGGTCAGGAATTCTCTGGCTATGTCTCTCAATTAAATCATGGTTTAAAGGCCTTAAAAAACACTTTACCCCATCTATCAGAACTAGCTCTAGGGGGTACTGCTGTAGGTACAGGATTAAATACTCCTGCTGGATATGATGTGTTGGTTGCCCAAAAAATTGCTGAATTTACTGGATTGCCTTTTGTTACTGCTGAAAATAAATTTGAAGCGCTAGCAGCACATGATGCTTTTGTTGAGACCCATGGTGCTTTAAAACAAATAGCTGTATCCTTAAACAAAATTGCTAATGACATACGTTTAATGGCTTCTGGCCCACGTTCTGGTATTGGCGAATTGATTATACCTGCAAACGAGCCTGGGTCCTCTATCATGCCTGGTAAAGTAAACCCTACCCAATGTGAAGCAATTACTATGGTAGCTGCTCAGGTAATGGGTAATGATGTCGCTATTGGAGTTGGTGGTTTGCAAGGACACTATGAATTGAACGTTTTTAAACCTGTCATGGCAAAAAACTTGATTGAGTCTGCTCGCTTAATAGGAGATGCTTGTGTTTCTTTTGAAGAGCACTGTGCCGTGGGTATCGAACCTAATTATCCAGTAATAGAAAAATTACTGAACAATTCATTAATGCTTGTTACTGCACTAAATACCAAAATAGGATACTACAAGGCAGCTGAAATAGCCAATACTGCTCACGCGAATGGAACAACTTTAAAAACAGAAGCAGTTCGCTTGGGATATGTAACTCCTGAAGAATATGATGAATGGGTAAAACCAGAGGACATGATTGGTTCTTTGAAATAAAATTGAATAACTTTTCACAAAACCGTTACTTCCCTAGTAGCGGTTTTTTTTTGACGCACATTTGTATCTTTTTCAATACAACCAACATAGAATAAAATACATTAAGAAAACAAATTCTCTACTTCTAAAATTCCTTCCCTGCCAATCTGTGATAAGCTCATTACACCTACACGTACCCTAATTAGCCTTAAAACAGGAAAACCAACCGCAGCACACATTTTTCTAACTTGCCTAAATTTGCCCTCTTTTATTGTGATAGCAACCCAGGAGGTAGGACCATGCCTATCATCTCTTATTCTTTTTGATCTGTAAGGTAAAACGTGAGGCGTTTTAATACCTTCTACATGAGCAATTTTAGTTTTATAATCTTGCTTATTTACACTAATAGTAACCCCCGTTTTCAGCTCATCTATAGCCTTTTGCGTTATGCGCCCATCAACTTGAACATGATACTCTTTTTCTACCTTATTTGACCTTATTTGCTCACTCACTAGACCATTTGTTGTTAGCAATAACAACCCCTCACTAGGTTCATCAAGTCTTCCTATAGCCATAGTTCCTTCTGGAACATCATACAAATCACCTAAATATTTTTTTTTATGTGCTAATCTCTCACCACTCCTAAATTGTGACAAGTAACCGTATGGCTTATGTATGATATAATGCTTGTGCAAAGTAATTCTATAAAATTTGATCTATTAACGATGTAGGCCTTGCCACAACTGCTCTATCAAAATTAATCACGATAGGACGCTCAATTAATTTTGGGTAATCTATCATGGCTTGAATGACTTGAGAATCTGACAACTCTTTGCCCTTAAAATTATGCTTCCAGTCAGCTTCATTTTTGCGAACTAAAGCTAAAGGCTTAATCTTTAACACTGCAATGATTTGAGACAAACTCTCAACGGTAAAAGGATCGTCTAAATACTTCACGATTTCAAACGAAACACCCTTTTCTTCTAAAAAAGCTACGCCACCTCTACTTTTTGCACAGCGTGGATTGTGAAATATTTTAATCATTTGGCTTTTGGAATTCTATAATTAAGGCTATAATTCATCTTTCTGTTCGGGTTGACCTGACATCATCAAATAAGACTTTAAAAAACCGTCAATAGCACCATTCATCACAGCATCCACATTTCCAGTTTCATGCAAAGTCCTGACATCCTTGACAAGTTTATAAGGATGCATGACATAATTACGAATTTGAGAACCAAAATCTATTTTCATTTTATTTGCTTCTATCTCAGTTCTAGCCGCCATCTTCTTCTGTAGCTCCAACTCATACAACTGAGATTTCAAAAGTTGCATCGCTTTTGTTTTATTATCTAATTGAGATCGTGTTTCCGAATTTTCTATAATAATTCCCGTGGGGTGATGACGTAAACGAACCGCTGTCTCAACTTTGTTTACATTTTGTCCTCCAGCTCCACTAGCCCTCATCGTTTCAAACGTATATTCAGAAGGATCTATTTTAATTTCTATAGAATCGTCAACTAGAGGGTAAACATAAACTGAGGCAAACGACGTATGCCTTTTGGCATTGCTATCAAAAGGAGAAATACGAACCAAACGATGTACACCATTCTCTCCCTTTAAGTATCCAAAAGCAAATTCTCCTTCTATTTCAATAGACACCGTTTTAATCCCTACGGTATCCCCATCTTGCATGTTTAATTCCTTGATCTTAAACCCTTGCTTATTGGACCACATCGTGTACATACGCAAAAGCATTGCTGCCCAATCACAACTTTCTGTACCTCCAGCACCTGCAGTAATTTGTAATACAGCGCTCATCTCATCTCCTTCATCAGAAAGCATATTTCTGAATTCAATATCTTCTATCAAACGAACTGTTTCTTCTTCCAAAAGATTTACCTCCTCTTCAGTGGCTTCTCCTTCTTTATAAAACTCAAGCGTAACCCCTAAATCTTCTACACAAGTACTTGCATGTTTATAATCATCTACCCATTTCTTCAAAGCCCTGAGTTCCCTCATATGCTTTTCTGCTTTCTTGGGATAATTCCAAAAGTCGGGTGCAATAGATTTTTCTTCCTGATTAGCAATCTCAACCAGCTTTTTATCTATTTCCAGGTATTTTTTAAGTTTGGTAACTCTTCCTACCAGCTTCAATAATTGTTCTTGATTAATCATATACTAACAAAGATAATAAACGTTAATGTTGAGTACAAAAAAAGAGGCTTCAAAGCCTCTTTTTGTTTGTTATTAGTATGAACACTAGTAGCGTGAAGCCCTAAAATCTTCGATTATAGCCTCTTCTTTCAAAGCACTAAACAATTGACTAGATAAATTTGATTTCACTTTATTGGCCACTGCCTTGACATCAACCTTAGTTGCATCCACTTCTGGAATTTTTGTTGATTTGTTTACAATCGCAAACAAACCTTTAACACCGATAACGTTAGTCACCAAAGCACCTTCTTTACTAACCGCCGCAGCACTAATGACTCCTGGTTCAATTCCTACACCCGGTATGGTTGGCGCGCCTAAAGTAACATCATCAAAATGCTCAACTTTAACGCTATTAGTTTCTGCTATTGAAACCAAACTGCTTGCTAACATTTTTTCTTCTAGAATTTTAGCTTTCTTCTGTTTGAGTAAAATTGGCTCTACCTTAGTAAATGCACTACTCGGAGACATCAATCCTTTCTCCTGCTTTTTGGTTAGCACCGCAACCACATACCCTTTTTCATCTAAATCAAAACGTTGCATATCATTTACTGCTGTCTCAGCATCAAAAGACCATTTAACAATTTTTCTATTCTCCCCTACGGACCCAATATAAACATCTAATTCTTTTAATCCATTGACTGGATTTACAGCATAACTTCTCTCTTTGGCAATAGCAACAAAGTCTCCTCCATTTCTTATGTCATTAGCAAAAGTTTCCGCTTGCTCAAAGACTTTATTTTCTGTTTTTTCTGAAGCTTGTATTTGTCTTGAAATTGTTGCTAACTTGTATGCTTTTTTGAAGTTCTTTTGATTTTCTATTTTGATGATGTGAAAACCATAAGCTGTTCTAACTATACCTACTGACTTCCTTTTGTTTTCAAAACAGAAATCTCTAAACTCTGGCACCATAGCGCTGTAACCAAACCAACCTAGAGAACCTTTTTTGCTTGCTGATCCAGGGTCTGAAGAATAATTTTGAGCGATAGTTCCAAATTTTCTCTTTGACTTTGAAAGCACTATTAATAGACTATCAGCCAATTTTTGTGCTTCTGCCATAGTTCGTGTAACAGTTGGTTGAGCTGATTGAGCCCCTGCAAAATTTATCAAAATATGACTTGCTTGAACAGAATCAGGAATTTGTTTCACTTCTAATAGTTTTGATATTTTGTAGTATTGTGAAAATTTATATGGACCTACAACACTTCCCACAGATGCATTTTTGATTTTTTCTTTGGCAATTGTTGGCAATTCATTTTCAAACTGAAACCTTTCTATTAATGGTAAGTCCGAATCACTTTCTTGAGCAAATAAAAATCCGTCTTTTGTGTTTTTGAACCCTTCAATTAATTCAGTCGACTTAGATATCTTATTGTATTCTTCTTTATCTTCAATCAAATTAGACAAGCTTTGCTTGATTTCTTCCTCATCTTCTTGCGAAGCCGTAAATGAAAACTTGACTAAATTTAAATCTCTTGTTGCTTCTGTTTGATATAAATCAGCATGATCGTTGATATAATTAGCGACATCATCTTTACTTACTTTCACATCCGTATTTGGGATTGATGAAAAAGGTAAGTAAACATAATCTGCACTAACACTTGTATTGTTGAAAACATAATCGTTAACTGCTTCTGTTTCAGAAACAGTAACACCTACATTGACTAAAGAGTTATAAGCTTGAGTTAATAGGTTCTGCTTAATTGCTTTTTCATAATTTAACCATCCTTGTAATAAATTTCTTCCCTGTTCTGAGGCGTCAGACTCTAATCCAGAAATATAAGCTTTTAACTTATTTTCATCAAAGTTTCCTTCACTATCCTTGAACTGATTTGAATTGACTACTTCTTTACTAGAAATAATTGCTTCCCAAATTTCTCCCTCACTAATAACAACTCCTGCTTCAGCTAATTTTGTTTCGTATATTTTTTCTCTAACCAATTGATTCCAAACCATGTTCTCCACATACATACCACCATAAGCAGATGCGTTTCTGTTTTGAGCTTTGAAATTTTCAACACGAGTTGCAAATACTTTATAGGATGCATCTTTTCCATTTACTACTCCTATCGCATCTATGTTTTTGCTATTAAAAAAATCTATAATATTTTTAGGACTTACTACGAAGGAAAACATTGCTAATCCAATAACGATGATTAAAAACCCTGAGCGATCTCTTATTTTTGATAATATTGCCATTTATGTATATGTAATTTTTTGATTGTTCGCTAAAATACAATTTCAATTGATATCAGAAAACAAAAAGGAAGTTTTTAAGAGAAAAAAATTATTCTGAAGAATAATTAGATTTAAGATAAATTTCTTCTATCCTAGCACTACTAACTTGGGTTATTTTAATGAAAAAATCATCCATCTGAAATTCTTCTCCCAACTGAGGAATATCTTCAGTACTTTCCAAAATATAGCCTCCTAAAGTTTCATAAGAATCTGATATTGGTATTTTCAAATCATACGCTTCATTCAAATAATCCACTTCAAGTCTTGCAGACAATTCAAACTCATGATCACCAATCTGCTCATCAACCAAAGCTATTTTATCATGCTCATCTTCAATTTCACCAAACAATTCCTCAATGATGTCTTCGACAGTGATGAGTCCAGAGGTACCCCCATATTCGTCAATAACGACTGCAATACTCTTTCGTTTTTTCGTCATCAAATTTAAGACCTCATTTATCATCATAGACTCTGGTATATATTCTACAGGTAATAAAATGGACTTAATAGATTTGGGCTTTTTAAACATTTCGTAAGCATGAACATAGCCAACGATATCATCCAAGGATGTCTTATAAATTAAAATCTTTGAAAAACCTGTATCTACAAATTGTTGTTTGAGTTTACTTACTTTGTCGTGAATTTCTATGGCTTCAATATCTGTTCTTGGCACCATAATTTCACGAGCTTTTACTGAGTTAAAACTTAGTGCGTTTTGAAAAATCTGTATTTCTGAATCTATCTCATCATCTTTTTTACCTATTTCTAACTGTTTGTCAATATAATGACCTAATTCTTCTTTGCTAAACGCTTTCTCATCATTATCTTGATTGGCTCCGAAAATTAATTTTAACAATCCGTTAGATATTTGTTCTATGAAGCTAGACAAAAGATGAAATAACAAATAGAACAAGTAAGCAGGGAGTGCAAAGATAATTAGCATCTCATTGGCGTAAACTCTGAATATTGCTTTTGGCAGAAATTCTGCAGTAACTAAAATGACGAATGTAGAAATAATCGTTTGTAAGAATAATAAAGTAAAATCATTCATGTCTTCTGGAAATAGAGTTACTAATCTCTTACCCATATAAAAACTATAGATAACCAAAGCTATATTATTCCCAACCAACATGGTCGTAATAAACTTTGAGGACTTTTCAGTTAACTTGGTCAATAAGCGAGACGTCAAACCCTCTTTTTTTTTCTCAAGAGCAACTTGTAGCTTATTTGAGGAAACGAAGGCTATTTCTAAACCCGAAAAAAAGGCTGAAGACAGGATAGAAATTAAAATGATTAGGATTTCTAGATCCATAAATTTTATTTTTCTGTGCGTTTTTGTCTAAATCTGCGTTTAAAAACAAACATAAATAGGGCAAGAGTGGCCATTAATATTGAAACGATTGCTTTTGACCTGTCAGTATTCCAGTGGTTAAATATTTCGACTATAAATACAATTCCAACAACTAAATACCCCCACTCTATAATTTTTGAAAACTTATACATCTTATTTCTCTTTTTTATCGACGACAAAATCGCCTTTTGTTTCGTTTAATATCCAATTACTCAAATCACTCCTAGACTCAAATCCTACTCCAGTTATGGTATCTGTATCAGTACTGATCTCAAATGGGTTTTGGGTAAAATAGTACCCCTCTTTTTGATCCCAATACATTTGATCTGTGTTTAACGTTACTCCCTCATTATGATTGACCACAACCACATTTCCTATGATTTCGGAAATATTGGTGTTTTCATAACTGATTGCATAGTCACCTATAATGGTTATTGAATCTCTGGTATGACTATTTATCCTTACAATTTTTACCCCTTTCGGGAACTCTGAATAAGGGTTTAATTTTCTATTTGTAAAATCCCAATACAGAGGAGCAATCATTTTACTTGTTACTCTTCCAGAATCCTTGTAGACATAATTTATATTTTCAGTGACACCAATTGGTAAATTTTTATCTGCTAAAAAATCATTAATTTCTTTTGAAGAATTTTTACAACTAACCAAAAACAAGAACAAAACAAGTATTTTAAAATGAAATGTATACCTAAAAACAACGCTCATTATCTTGTTCATGTCTTTTAACTACTATTACAAATATAAGATTATAAATGATAATCTTAATGATTACTTTCTTGACCTTGATGATAAAAAAACCAAAGATAAAAATCTTTGGCTTTTTTATATCTGTAAAAAACTAAGGTTAAGGAATTCTAACTGTTTCTCCTATCCAACATTTAATGGTGTAAGAATCTCCTGATTTCAATCCTAATTCATTATTGAAAATTAGTTTTTTACTTGGCTGGTTTGCAGCATAGGCTTTTGCTAGCTTAGAAGCATATACACCAATACTTGGGTCCACTCTGCTTGCCTTCAGTGCATAAGATTTTGCAGCAACATAAACCATGCGCTTTTCAAATTCATTTTTACCACACTTATTTGCGCTACTTGCATATAGAGAAGCAATCATCGTATATGCCCTACCATAATTTGGTTTTGCTGAGATTGCTTTCTTTGCGTAAGATACAGCCTTGGCAGACTGACCTCTTTTCTTAAAAATATCTGCTACCTTATATAGGTTCTTTGCTTTTTTTACCGGATCTGTTTCTTGAGAAATAGCTTTATCAAAAAAGGATATTGCTTTTACTGTTTCTCCTTTGTCCATCAACAAACCTGCGTACAATACCGAAGCTTCAGGGGACGGGTCAATCTCTTGATACTTCTCAACCAATGCAGCATACAAAGGATCTTCTGTACAATCTTTCTTAAACATTCGATTGATCGCCCTCACAATCCAGACCTTATTTGTTTTATTCGCTTCAAACTCCTCTGTGTAAAGAGGAATTAAGTATTCACAAGTTGATATTTCCTCCATTTTTTGATCTAAAATAGCTTCGATCTGTCCTAATGCTTTGGAATTAATCGTGTAGGCTTTTAATTTTCTTTGTTCTGAGGTAATCAGTGCCTGTCCTTGATCTTTCTTTGCCTGTAGCAACTGTATATTGTTCAGATAACCTTCTAACTTGGCATTAATTGCTTCCACTGTCGTATCATAAGTATTGAACACATACTGTAAATTAGTCTCCTTGTTTTTTTCTAATACAGTTGTGAAATAACTTATTATTGAACCAACCCCTAGTTTAGCTGGATCAATCTTAAATGCTATTTCATAATGTTTAAAAACCTCTTCTTTATCAGCACCTACGTCTTCTAAGAAATCCGCGTAGTCACTATGAGCTTTCGCAGGTTTGGCATTAGGAAAATTCTCGAATCTTTTCTCATACATTTTTTTTCCTAAAGCAGCGACCCTTTCCATTTTTTCAGGAGAGGTCTTGATCACAGCTCCCAATAGGTTTCCACCATAAATATAAATATTAGCAGTTAGCTTTGGACTATTCTCTAAACACCATTCTAGATTCTTTAAAGCGGAATCATAATTTTTAGTCTTATAGTCCGTTTTCAACATATTGTAACGCAGCTTTGCATCTTCTTGTGCAAACGACTTTAGCATTACAACTGAAAATAAAATTGTAAATAAGGTTATTATTCTTGTTCTCATATTATTATTGATTATTTAACGTATTAATCTTTTTTCAAACCACTTATCTGCAAGTGAAAAACTTACACCTAAGTTTATATATTCCTCTTGGTAACTATTTTGTGATAATGCTCCTAACTGACCAATTTCAACAGCAAAATTAGCATAAGAAACTCTCTTACCTATTGGTAACCCTAAACCAAAAGTCATTGCTATGTTTTTTAATGTGTGATTATTTAGGACTGTACCTGTGTTTTCATATTTGAAACCAGCTCTGTAAACGACCCTACTTAAATAATTTTTTATCGAATACTTTTTAGGGATTACATACCCCCCAATACTCACTTTAGAAAAGGGCTCAAAACTTGTAGATAGAGGCGTACTGTAGGTTTGATTGAAAACATTACCTGAATAAGTTGTTGCTCCTTGACTTTCATAGGAAGCGCCCGCAAACCAGCGATTTACTTCTCCTAAACCTAACCCGATTACAGATTTGAATTCATTTTTTTGTATCCCTGAAAGGGTCAAAGCAATAGGAGTTCTGTTTGTGTTTTCATAGAAGTTATTATTACCAGACTCAAAGGCTTCATAGAATTTAGAATTTCCACTAGCTGAGAGGTTGTAACCAAGAACACCATAGGCTCCAAGCTGGGCTATGATTCTTTTGTATATCTTGATTTTGTACTGAGCTCCTATTTTGGTCGACAAGCCTTTTACATTATAAGACTCCTCCATCACCGTTGATTTCTGGATATTTTTAAAAGCCTGTGTTTTTGTAATCCCACCAAAATACACATTAGCTTGAAGACCCAATGAAAAGTTCTTGAATATCTGATACCCTACACCTCCATAAATATGATTTACAGTACCGTATCCGTTGTTGTAAAAACTCTCAGAATCTACATCAAAACCTATTGCAGAGTGAACACGTAAACCCAGCGCAAACCCACCTTTCATTCCTAATGGTACTCCAAAAATAATATTGGATAAGGTAGTTGATGAATTGCTAAAAGTCAAATCTTGAGTATTAACTTTAGTACTTTGAACTTGAAAAGCTCCACCGAAAGAGGTCAATTGTAAATCTGATAATAATGCAGGATTTACAAAAGTAACTGATTCATAATTGTTATTCCCAACAACGGACAAATCACCTTGAGCCCTTTCTGCTATGGTTGCTTCAGTAAAAGTAGTTCCTAAACCGATATTTGACAAAAGAGACTTGATTTGTTGTTCTTGTGCGCTCACATTCATAAAAAACAACAAGACGACAACAACAACTACACTATTTATTTTTTGCTTCATTTTTATTTTGATACGTTAGAATAGCGTCTAATCCTTCTAACAAAAAATTAGGAAAGACAAATATGCTATTTTTTAATTGTTTATACAAGGAATCTGCATCTCCTCCGGTTAATATTATAGTAACTTCTTCATATTGTTGAAGATAGTTTTCTATATGGCCTTCAATCTCAAAAACTAGACCATTTAGGACTCCACTCTGTATAGATTGCTGGGTTGTTTTTCCTAGGTTATTTACAGGAATAGGTGGAATTTCAAGAAGTGGCAATTTTTCTGTAAAAGTATGCAAACCCTTAAAGCGCATCTCCAAACCAGGAGAAATAGCACCTCCTAAATACTCCCCATTCTTCGTAATAAAATCATAAGTAACACAAGTTCCTGCATCAATAATCAGACAATTTTTGTTTCGAAAGCGAGACCAAGCATTTGCGACTAAAGCCAATCTATCTGCTCCCAAAGTTTTCGGTGTCTCGTATAAATTAGTGAAGGGCAACATCGTGTTCTCAGATAAAAAAACTTTATTTTCAAGTTCTAATTGATGAATAATTTCACAAACTTTATCAGTTACTGAAGACAAAATGACTGCTTTTATTTTATGGTTGAGTAAAACTTCAGCCATCTTTTTTTCAAAGTCTACAACATTAGATACAACCAAATGAATCAATTGACCATTCTCAAAAACAGCCAACTTGATTCTTGTGTTTCCTTCATCAATTATTAAATTCATTTGCTTTGTGTTATTGATTCCAAATATAGAAACATTTTTACACAAAAAATTTGTGAAACTTTAAAAAACTTTATAATGGCTCAGATGTTACCAAAAGAAACCGCAATGGACAG
>NZ_JBDNAI010000104.1:0-5486 GCF_039768515.1 Wenyingzhuangia sp. | reverse complement strand
TTACCAAAAAAGTAGGAAATTTAACTGCAGGCCAAACCATTACCTATGCATGTAAAGTTGATTTTGCAGGAGGTTTAGCTGTGACGAAGTTTTTCTCTTATACGGTTGGGGAGAGTTGTAATGGTAGTGGAACATTCAGTCTACCTACAAATAATTTTAAAATCAAAACCACAGGAGAAACATGTCCTAATAAAGAAAATGGAAGGATAGATATTGAGGCCAAACTCGCTTATACTTATTTAGCCAAGTTGAATAACAAATCTTATGATTTTATAGGTGATGATTTGTCTATCCCTAATTTAAGCCCTGGAGATTATCAATTGTGTATTGAGGTTTTGGGAAAGGAGTATGAGCAGTGTTATGAATTGGTTATTGAAGCAAGCAATAGTGTAAGTGTAACAAGTGTTGAGAAAAATAAAGTTTCAAGTATTGAAGTAGAACAAGGTACTGCTCCGTATAAAGTTTTTGTAAACGGAGAGAAGATCCTCACTTCCTCAGCGTCAAACATCACTATTCCTGTTGTAAACGGAGATGTGTTAGAAGTTTTTTCTGATAATGATTGCGAAGGTTCCTATCGTACGCAAGTATTTTTAGAGCAAGAGGTTAGGATGTATCCAAATCCTACAAAGGACAAAATCAATATCTATTTATCTGATCAAAGTGAAGAGGTATCTATTGAGGTTTACAATACGTTGTCAAAACTAATTCTTTCAAAAGTATACACGCCTACAAACAATATCATTACGATTGATCTGAGTCATCTACCTGCGGGTGTTTATTATCTCAAATCACAGGTTGTGAAAAACAGTATTTTAAAAATTATAAAACGATAAAAATGAAATATTTATTCTATTTTTCTTTATTTATTAGTGTTCTTTCTTGCTCAAAGTCAAACGGTGTTGAGAACAATCTTGAAGTGCCTGTCTTGCTGACTCCAGCGGATAACTCCTTTTGTATAGACTCAAACTTAAGGCTGTCTTGGAGAATGTCTGAGGATCAAGATTTGGCTGAGGTTACTTATTTGATTCAGGTTTCTGATCAAGAAAATTTTTCTAGCACAGCAAAAGAATATGAAAGTCAAGAGGCTTTTAGGATTTTTAGTTTTGAGAAAGATCAAACTTATTATTGGAGAGTTTGCGCTGTTGTAGCAGGACAAAGAAGTAAATTTTCATCACCTTTTCAGTTTTACACAGAGGGAACAGGTGCAGTAAATTATATTCCATTTACACCTGTGCTAAAAACTCCCTTGCCGGATCAATTAGTTGGCTCAGGAGAAGTTTTACTATCGTGGACAGCAAATGATCAGGATGTAAACGATCCTCTAGTTTACGATGTTTATTTTGGTACACGCGAGGAGAGCATTGAAAAAATAAAGTCTGACGGGGTCAATGAATCCCTTACAATCACGACCGAATCAAGTCAAACCTATTACTGGAAAGTCGTTTCAAAAGACAACCGTGGGGGTGAAGCCACAAGTGATGTTTGGTCTTTCAAGACAGAATAAGATTTTATTCAATCTCAAAAAAAAACCTACTTCGCTTAAAAGAAGTAGGTTTTTTTTGTGATTGAAATTAGTGCTAAGCTCTGTAGTAGTCGAGAGATTCTGAGATAAGTGCTACAGGTACTTTACAATCTATTTCATATTTTTCAATTCCTCTAAGCAACACAAAAAATACTTGACCATTTATGTTTTTCTTATCATGTTTCATCAAGTCAATGATCGCTTCGTAATCTTCTGTTAAAACCGGAACTTTTCCAAAAATATTGACAATGGTGGATTTTATTACAGCTAAATCGCTTTCTGGAAAGTCAAGTAGCTTCGTGGAGAGGTAAGCCTCGGTGATCATACCCAAAGCGATAGCTTCTCCATGGGTTAAATTTGTTTTGTGATCAGTATCCAAGAAATAAGACTCAACAGCATGACCAATGGTGTGGCCAAAGTTTAAGATTTTACGCAAGCTTTTTTCTAGTCGATCTTCTAAGACGACTTCATTTTTTATTTCTATGGACCTATGGATCAAAGCCTCTAGTCCTAATTTGTTCTTTGGAGTGGTAAATCCATTCCATAAATTGCTGTCATAGGTCAAACCATATTTAATGATTTCTGCCATTCCAGAAGTTGTTTCTTTTTCAGAAAGTGATTTTAAATACAACGTATCTATCACCACCATTTCAGGATCTGCGAACAAACCGATTTGATTTTTTAAGACCCCTAGATCTACTCCAGTCTTACCACCAACAGAAGCATCTACCATGCTCAATAGCGTTGAAGGAATATTTATGAATTGAATTCCACGCTTGTAAGCAGAAGCCACAAATCCTCCCATGTCAGTAATCACGCCACCTCCCATATTGATCAGTAAACTTTTTCTATCTGCACCTAAATCAGTTAGGGCTTGCCAAATACTCATACAAGTACCTAGGTTTTTATTGACTTCTCCTGATTCAATTTCAATGATTTCAAGAACAACATCTACTGTGATTTCTTGTTGAAGAATAGGTAAACAGTGTTTGTGCGTGTTTTCATCTACCAAAACAAAAACAGTTTTAAAGTCTTTTTTGCTGATGAATGAGTTGATCGCATCATAGCCATTGTTTTGAAAATAAACAGGATAGCTTGTGGATTGTATTGTGTTCATATTTGGGTTGTCTATTGAATACAAAATAAAGATAAAATATTATAATTTTAAGTAAAATCTAGTATAAAATATCACGCATCAATTTTTTTGTTTATTTTTATTGGCAATTATAGATTTAACCCAATTATAATATAAAATCTTTTAGATTAGATTTTCAAAATATACAGCTCATGAAATTTGGTAAAGGCTTGTTTTTTTTACTGTCCATCATTAGTTTGACTCAACTGCTTGCACAAGCACCAGTCCCTACTTTGTCATCTTCAGTATCTTCACCAACAACAGCTACCTCGATTCCTGTAACAGTTAATTTTGACCAGGAGGTTCAAGATTTTAATTTGACAGGATTTCAAGCTCGATTTTTCGGTTCAGTTGGGGTGCCAAATGTAAACACTCCTGCATGGACGCACACAACAACCAACAAGATTACTACACAAAGTCAGAATGTTCTTGGTGTTCAAAAGACAGTAGTGAAATTTCAAGATGACATTAACAACGGATTGGTAAGTGCGCAAATTCCTTTAGATTCTTCGAATTGGAGCGACATCAATGCTTATGGAGCGACATTTAGTGGTACCTTTAGGATGGAAACTGGGCCTGGAGGTGAAGGTGGTTTTTTTACCGGATTACAAGATGATGCTGTTGACAAACGTTACGGAGTTTTACATGAAATTGTAAATGGAAAAGTTCGAATTAGAGTGGTCGATGGTGGATCTTTTTCTGTAACATTAGATGGTTTAGGAGGTAGACCAAATATCAGTCAGGGAGATTGGTATGCTTTTGAGGTAAGAGTACCTGTAGGGCTAGGAAATGCAGATATTTTGGTCAATGGTGTACATTTGGGTCAAATTAGTTTTGACACCAATAACGGAGGTTCAGGAAGTAAAGTGATCATTTCAAGTGGAAGTTCGGGGTCCTCTAATAGAACATTTTATGTAGAGAATTATGGAGTAGACATACCAGATAATGCTATTCCCGACATACAAGTCACAAACGGAAGTGTAAATTCAAATTCTTTTACTCAAGTATCAGCATCACAATACACATTTGATGTCAATGTAGTTTCACCCGGAACGATATCTGTTGATATACCCGCAGGGATTTGTACAGATTTGGCAACGAGTAGCATCAGCAACACTGCCTCAAATACCTTAACCATTGAATTTGATAATGTTGCGCCATCTGTCAATGCTGCCATCTATTCCTCATCTTCTTCAAAACTAGTATTGTTACTCTCCGAAGTTATTGATATTACTTCAATTGACTTGACCAAATTGTCTGTGCATGAGTTTGGTAGTTTAGATCAGATTTCTCTTGAAAATGCTACCGTAAACACTAGTGCAGATTCAAACTCCATTTCGATAACGCTTGACGCCACAACCAACACAGAAATTGCGGCATTGACCACCCCTTTGTTAGATCAATCTAGCAGTGCATTTTCTGATTTGGTAGGAAACAATAGCAACCAGGTAGTCGATATAGGTTTTACGATAGACAACAACCCACCTGTGCTTACCCTTTTAGGGGATAACATTGTGACCTTAGAGGCTACAACTCCTTATACGGATGCTGGAGCTACTGCTTTTGATGACGAAGAAGGTGATATTACAGGTGATATTACCGTAAGTGGAACTGTGGATACCAGTACCATAGGAACTTATATTTTGACTTATAATGTTTCTGATGTGTCAGGAAACAATGCTACTGCATTGACAAGAACGATCAACGTAACAGTTTTTGAGCATATATATGAGAATGGCTGGGTAAATAGAGCACCAAGTCTTTCTGATTCACAAAATAATGTACTGATCAAAACCAATGCAACCATAGGTGCTAATTTTGGATGTGCTGTGCTGACCATAAATTCAGGTGCCATCCTCACCATACCAGATGGAATGTTTATGGAGGTTGATGAATTGGTTTTAGACGGAGATCTTTATTTGGAAGGCGATGCAGAACTCATCCAGACAGAGGTTACAAATACCAACACAGGATCAGGATTGTTGTATAAAATAATAGATGATGCCACGAGTTCTGGATATAGATATAGTTTTTTGAGTTCTCCAGTTCATACCTCAGGTTCTTATCGTCTGTCGGCAAATTTAAAGTTCAATACTGGCCTTACGCTTGGAGACAATACAAATCCAACTTTTATAAGTACGGATTCAGATGGATTTGGGACGACCTTGAGTAGTGTTTGGTTTTATATTCTTAATGGCCCCGCAACCTATACCAAAATAAATGAAACTAGACCTTTGTTCCCTGGAACAGGGTTTACGATGAAGGGTACCAATCAAGCCAATGATTTCAATTTTATCGGTAGCCCAAACAATGGAAACATTATACCACTATATGTAGCAACAAATGATTATGCACTTGTTGGAAACCCTTATCCATCAGCCATTGATGGAGATGTGTTCAATACAGCCATGCTAAACAATAACACAACCAATGGAACTATTTATTTTTGGGATCAACCTACTGGAGAATCTCACCTCCAAGATCAATACAATGGGGGCTATGCGACACGAGCGGGTGGAGTAGGAGCGGCAGCTCCTGGGGTCACTTCGGCTAGTGTACCTACAAATGTGATCAAGCCTGGTCAAGGATTTGTTGTTGTTGGGGGAACTGCAGGAGGGAATATTACTTTTACCAATAGCATGCGTATTTCGAATACCAGTTCTAGTGGAGCCACATTTTTTAGAACAGGGAAGTTCACTACGGTTCAACCTGTAATTAGATTAGGATTTGAATTTGAAAGTGAGCAAGGGACTTACCATAGACAATTGGTGACCACGCCAAATGGAGGTACCTTGGGTTATGATCTCGGTAGAGATGCCAAGATGTTAG
>NZ_JBDNAI010000003.1:0-2885 GCF_039768515.1 Wenyingzhuangia sp. | reverse complement strand
AGGTCTTCTGTATCTAGAATTGTAAGGGCTTTGGGTAGTATATCGCGAACCCGCCAACCAAATTGTTCCTCTGATATAAATCTGTCAAAAAGAACTATATCTGGTGTAGTTTCTTCTAGTAAAAGATCAAAAGAAGGGTCATTCACAAGAATTTGTTGGGTAGTAATACCTTTTTCTTTTAAGGCATGTAGCCCGTCTAAATGTTTACTAGTAGCTGCAAAAGTAATTTCAAATTGTTGAGATATAAAAATAGCTAGTAACTCATGCATACGAACGCCAGCAGCAGTAGCATTGGCTTCGGGCCAATTAGTGCTAATACAGAGGAGCTTTTTGTTCATATTAAAACGAATTTACAGCATTTTTAGTGCAATGAAGTCCTGTTGATTTGAAAAAGTTCTCCGCTTGATTTCAAAAAGTTCTCCGCTGCAAAATACCTATGAATCTTACATTTTTTTGGCAAACATCTGAGATATTTTGAGCCTTAATTTTCTCTCATAGTCTTCCTCCAACCACTCTTTGTAGTTTTTTGTATTATTCATAATACAATAGGAATAGAGTCTTATTCTGTAGGCAATTTCTTCTTTGAGCAATTTGGCTAACATTCGAGCGTCAAACACATCTTCACTATTCTCAAAACAAATTTGAGCGTGTTGTGAGATACTTCTATCTAAGACTTCCTTTGACTTTAAACCTTGTGCAAACACCTCTTTATACACTGCTTTTACGTCAAATTGAAGTACACTAGATTTTTTGAATTTTTGCTTTAAACCAAAAGGCATCTCATAAACAAATTCTCTTTCAATATCCTCGTCATTTTTAATGTTTTCAAGGTAAAAATCAGGAAAATGGAAGATCTCTTGCCAATCAATTGGTGCATTCCATGGACCAAACCTAGCAATATTGTTACCCATGTCTATTACATTGAAATGAGATTTATTTTCCAATATTCTCGATCCTCTACCAATCATTTGAAAGTATAAGGTCAATGATCTGGTGGCCCTATTTAAAATAATAGTCTCTACGCTAGGTTCATCAAATCCGGTCGTTAAAATACTCACTGATGTTAAAATGGCATTGGGCGTTTGAGAAAACCATTCTAATATTTCCTTTCGCTCAGAAGCACTATTTTTATTATCTAAGTGTCTAATGTCATGCCCAGCTTTTTTAAAAGTCTCATAGACGTATTTAGACGTGTTTATACCATTATTAAAAATCAGGGTTTTTGAGCCTAAGGCTATTTCTTCATATGCCTCAAGCAATTGTGATAACATGGAGTGGTTGCCGTAAAATGCATCTGAAGATTTTACGGTATAGTCTCCATTGATCCCTAATTTTAATGTTTTTAAGCTTACATTTTTGTTATACAAATGCGCCTGTGCTAGAAATTTTTTATCAATTAAAGAGGTAATAGACTCTCCTACAATAAGTTTCTTGTAGTGGTCTTTCATTGGGAGCTTAATATTTGAACTGAGTGGCGTTGCAGTAACTCCTAATATAACAGCGTGTTTAAAAAACTTCATCAGTTTTCTAAATGAGTTATAATGTGCCTCATCTATAATCACCAATCCAATATTATCTAAACTTACTTTTTCCTCTTGAAGTCTGTTGTTTAGCGTCTCTACCATAGCCACAAAACAACTGTAATCTTCTTGGTCTTCGAGAGACTTCACATCAGAGTTGATGATTTTATTATGAACCCCAAAGCCCTCTAACATTTTAGATGTTTGCGTGCTTAACTCAATTCTGTGGGTGAGCACAACTACCTTTTTACCCTTAGTAGCGATATATCTTTTTGCTATTTCAGAAAAAACTACTGTTTTACCACCACCAGTCGGTAACTGATATAACAAGTTAGTATCAGTAGGAGCGCTGTCCAGATAGTCAAAAATGGTATCTAGATCATTTTGTTGGTAATCGTAAAGTGTTTTCTCAGAAAATTTCGTTGAAACAGACAAGTAGTAGCGTTTTTTAATGGTTTTTGTAAAATGATTTTTAAGATTTCTCTAAAAAATCAAACGTACAAAATTAACAGATTTTTACCGCTAAGCATAAGGAATCACCGAAAAAGATTAAATTAATATCCCTTTAAAGTATCTACTTGATTTAAAAGCGGTTGGTGGCTCGTTAATCTGTTATAATTAGCTATTATTTGAGTAACGACAGATTCTGGACTAGAAATACTTGCGCAATGAGGGGTAATATGAATTTTTGAATGACCCCAAAAGGGGCTTTTTGTATCCAATGGCTCCGTTGGAAAAACATCTATTGCGGCACCGCACATATGTCCTTTGTCTATACTTTGGATTAAATCCTCACCCATCAAATGTGGTCCTCTTGCCACATGAATTAGATATGCTCCACGGGGTAATTTTGAGAAAAGAGATTCATTTAAAATTCCATTTGTATCTGGTGTTAGTGGTAGTAAACACACCAAAACATTGGTTTTTTCCAAAAATAAATCCAAATCTACTTTTTCATAGGTTGTGATTCCTTCTATTTGTTTTTTAGAATTAGACCATCCTAAAACACTAAAACCTTGAATCGCTAGTGCTTTCGCTGTGGCAGATCCCAATACACCCATTCCCATGATGCCAATCGTGATATCTTTCTTTCTCAAATATGGATTTTGCTTCCAAAGTGATAAAGATTGTTGTGAATGATATTGATACAATCCCTTCATATGAGCATATACTTGCGCTGTAACGAACTCTTCCATATCTGTTATCAATAAAGGGTCTACTACCCTAGTCATTAACAATTCTTGACGAAAAGAAGGATCTTCGAAAATAAAGTCTACTCCTGCGCCCATAGAAGCTACACATTTTAAATTTTTGTATTGCTCAAATAATCCGTGGGGCTGTTTCCACACCAATGCCATTGTAATT
>NZ_JBDNAI010000103.1:0-5684 GCF_039768515.1 Wenyingzhuangia sp. | reverse complement strand
ACATCAAAAATGGCGGAGGATTATTAAGGATGACCAGCGCCAACATAAACATGAGTTTTAATATTGATAACAATACCTTTAAACGCGACAAAACAGAGGAAGAAGATCAGGAAGAAGAGAATGAAGATGATTACAATGAGCTAGAAAGACTCTCCGGAGGGGGACGAGACGATGATCTTTTTGGCACATCAAATGACTTCTCTAATGGCTTTTCTAGAAAACCAAAAGAAAACAAAAGTGTAAATTCTGGTTTGTACACAACTGAAATAAACTGGAGCCTCAGGCTTGCCTACTCGCTTACCTATAACAACGCTGTTGGTCAAAACGAATTCTCAAACAATTCCCTCATGGCGTCTGGTGACATTGATATTACGCCAAAGTGGAAACTTGGCGTTTCATCAGGATATGACTTTAAAAATAAAGGGGTAACTTATACTCAGTTTCGTTTTGATAGAGATTTAGATAGTTGGAATCTTAACTTCAGCTGGGTACCTTTAGGAACAAGAACTTCCTGGTATTTCTTTATTGGAATAAAATCTGGCTTATTGAGTGATCTTAAATATGAAAAACGTCGGGAGCCCGACAGAAGATTCTAAACAATGACAAAAAAAATCATTACTACAAAAGATGCGCCTGAACCCATTGGGCCATACAATCAAGCTGTTTTAGCCAATGACACCCTTTACCTTTCAGGGCAGATTCCTTTGGTCCCTGAAACCATGGAGTTGGTTGAGGGAGACTTAGAAAAAGAAACGCTGCAAGTAATGGAAAATTTAAAAGCTGTTTTGGCGGCAGCAAACATGAACTTTGATCATGTTGTCAAAACATCGATCTTCTTGAGTGACATGAATAATTTCAACGAAATCAATTCCGTGTATGGTCGCTACTTTGATGAAGCAACTGCTCCAGCGAGAGAAACTGTTGAAGTCGCAAATTTACCAAAGTTTGTACGTGTTGAGATATCGATGATTGCCATTCGGTAAAATAACCTAATCCTCCTTTAGGTTCAACATGGAGATATGGTATTCTACCAAAGCATCAATGGGCCGCTTAACAACGCGACCAATGTTTAGATTATAACGGCTTAAACATGCTTTAACCTCATCTTGTAACAAGTGCGCTATCGATCCAACAAAGTGTATAGGGACTTCTGTTGCGTTTTCAAACTGTAAGATTTGATGCTTTACAAAGCGATCCAAACCTAATCGAATAATTTCCTGCATATAAGGCTCATCTTTGTGCTCAACTAAGAATTTGGCAAATTTAGCCAAATAAGTGTTTGGGTTTTCTCTCCGGTAAAGGTTTTCCTTTAAGGTGTCAGCATCCAATTTGTATTCTTTTTCAAACTGCCGAGATAAATGAGTAGGCATTTCATTGAAATAATAACCCCGAACCAATTGTTTCCCGAAGAAGTTTCCACTAGCCTCGTCCATCAAAATATAACCTAAAGAGATTACATGTTGATTAATCGTTTCGCCATCGAAATATGAACAGTTTGAACCGGTTCCCAAAATACACACTATTGAATGTTCATTTTGTTTTGCTGTAGAATATACAGCAGCATAGGTATCTTCTTTAATAATAAATTCACACTTTGTGAAGATGTCTTTAAACACCTTGAGAATGCGATCAACCGTTGTTTGAATTCCGCATCCAGCACCATAAAAATAGAGATGAGTTACCTCATCTCTATTTTGATAAATTTCATAATTATTGATAATACGTTCATTCAAAATCGCAGACGATAATACCTGAGGATTCAATCCCAATGTTTGCGTCGAAAAAAGTATTTTCCCAGAGTTATCTACAGCAAACCAATCGGTTTTTGTAGAACCACTATCAACAATTAAGTACATACTAAAGCGCGTTAATGTGCTTGGCTAAATCAATTAATTTATTCGAATAACCACACTCATTGTCGTACCATGAGATGATTTTGAAGAAATTAGCATTCAATTCCATTCCTGCTCCAGCATCGAAAATAGATGTTCTTGCATCCCCAATAAAGTCTTGAGAGACAACTGGCTCTTCGGTATACCCTAAAACACCCGCCATATCACTGTTTGCGTGAGCTTGCATTACTTTTTTAATTTCTTCATAACTCGTTGACTTGTTCAAGCGAACCGTTAAATCAACAACAGAAACGTTTGCAGTAGGTACACGAAATGCCATACCAGTTAATTTACCAACCAAAGATGGGATTACTTTTGTTACTGCTTTTGCAGCACCAGTAGAAGCTGGCATAATGTTCACCAAAGAACTTCTTCCTCCTCTAAAGTCTTTACGAGAGGGACCATCAACTGTAAATTGTGTAGCAGTAGTTGCGTGAACTGTTGTCATAAGGCCTTCTTCTATCCCGAAATTATCATCCAACACTTTTGCAACAGGAGCTAAACAGTTGGTTGTACAAGAAGCATTTGAAACGATGGTTTGATCTGCAGTAGCCTCATTGTGATTAACACCCATAACAAACATAGGTGCATCTGCTGATGGAGCAGAAATCACAACTTTTTTAGCACCACCATCGATGTGGGCTTGCGCCTTTTCAAGGGTTGTGAAAATACCTGTACATTCAGCAACAACCTCAGCACCAAGCGTTCCCCATCCAATATCGGCTGGATTGCGCTCTGCAGTAATCTTAACACGACTTCCGTCAACGATTAGGTCACTACCATCTACTTCTACAGTACCATCGTATTTCCCATGAACAGAGTCATACTTTAATAAATAAGCAAGGTGTTTTACCTCTAATAAATCGTTGATAGCAACAACAGTTACATCATCTTGTTTCATGGCAGAACGAAAAACCATTCTTCCAATTCTTCCAAAGCCGTTAATTCCAATTTTAATTGACATATATATTTAGTTTAATTTAAATTTATTGTTAGATGGACAATATGTCCGTTACTCTCAATAGGTTACTATTTATTTTTGACTTCCCTTTAATCGCTTCTTCTAAAGGTGTAAGCTCCATTTTATCATTCAAAATACCCACCATGGCTTTTGATTTACCTTCTCGCAAAGATTCAACTGCATGCACCCCCATTCTTGAGGCCAACACACGGTCAAAACAGCTGGGTGAACCACCTCTTTGCATATGCCCTAAAACCGAAACCCTCACCTCATAATAAGGAAGGTTTTGTTCTACATAAGCAGCTAATTCAAAAACGTTTTTTCCTGTCTTATCTCCTTCAGCAACGACTACTATACTGGAAGACTTTCCAGATTTCTCACTGTGTTTTAAAGATTCAAGCAACTTTCCTAAGCCCCTATCTTCTTCTGGTATAAGGATTTCTTCGGCTCCAGCACCTATCCCAGTATTTAAGGCAATATGACCTGCATCTCTTCCCATTACTTCTACGAAGAATAAACGATTGTGCGAACTTGCTGTATCCCGAATTTTGTCAATTACCTCTACAACGGTATTGAGGGCAGTATCATATCCTAAGGTATACTGCGTCCCTGATATATCATTGTCAATGGTGCCAGGTATTCCGATCACCGGAAAATTAAATTCATTTTGAAAAATCAATGCTCCTGTAAAAGATCCGTCTCCTCCAATTACAACCAAGGCATCTATTTCACGTTTTTTAATATTCGCATAAGCTTTTTGGCGGCCTTCGGGGGTTCTGAATTCTAAAGATCGGGCTGACTTTAAAATTGTCCCCCCTTTATTAATAATATTATTCACACTACGTGCGTTGGCTGGTTTAATTTCATCATCTATCAAACCTTGATAACCATGGTATACGACAAAACACTCATATCCATAAAAAACACTTGTTCTTACCACTGCACGAAGGGCTGCATTCATTCCAGGAGCATCTCCCCCAGAGGTTAAAACAGCAATTCTTTTCATCTCTTTATTCATAAGCGCGTCTAAATTAATGATTATTGCTTTTTAACAATATAGATTCCGTGAAAAAATGCATAAAACAAAAACGACAACGTTTTCAATTGTCTTTGTTATAAAATTCAACAGCATTACTTTGGAATTGATCATTCCCGTTAGCGCTCTCTTTGATAGCGTTACTCTTAACTTTTTCAATCAATTCTTGGAAGGTGTTGAAATCGACTTGATAAGACATTCCCATTCCTTGTGTATACCCAAATTCATCACCTAAATAGCGAAATTCATTTTCACGATTAAAGACTTTCGCTTTAAGCGTTCCGCTGTCGTTGAGAATAAAATCAATTTGCACATCCCCAACAATAACAGTTTCCTGTAACCCGTCTATGGGTACCCCTATTTTACCATTGATCAAAATTCGATCGCTTATTTGTGTGGATAAGGTCAGACCTATACGATCTTCGGTTCTTAAATCGAAGGCAGGCGTTTCTTCACCTTGAAGATAGTTCAAGCCTACATTAAGCTTTCCATCATTAGAACCAATAAGTGTGCTAAATACATCGGATGCCTTCTCGTAAAGATTGTTTGTTATTCCTTGTAAGGAGACCGATACATCGCTAATAAAAATTCCCTGAGACAATAGAGATATAGCTTGCAGCTGCCTTCTTTGTTGATCTGCTAGACGATAATTAATTTCTGAAACCAATATTCCCGTTGTATTAGGAAATGATATATCAAAAACAGGATCATCTGGCTTAATTAGATTTCCAATCAATTGAATGGAAACATCTGTGGGTATTTTACGGTTAAAGTTTGGATTATCAACTAATAATGCAGGGTTAGCTCCACCAGGTACTTGATAAACGGCTTCAATATTCAATTGAGCTTCTAGGGGATCACCTTCCCAAACAATTGTTCCTCCTTGCTTTACCGAGAATTTTTTATCAATCAACCCTAGGTTTTTGAAATTATAGACGCCCTCATATGTAATGAAATCTCCCCAAATATTAAACTTGCCATCAATGTTTGTCTCAATCAAAATATTTCCAGACCCTCTCCCGGAAAGTGTACTACCAGAACTTTGATCCACAACAATTTCAACCTCAGCATTCCTGTTAATGTCTAGATCAAAAATCATTTCAAAACCACGAAAAGCTTCATCAAAAGAGGAAATCTCTGTACTTATCTGTTCTTTTTCATTCACTCCTTTTGGCAAAAAATCTATGAAAGATGTATCGGTTAAGCCTTTACTTTCTTTCCAAGGAATAACCAAAGTTGTTCCTTCAGAAGAGCTTCCGATC
Organism: Wenyingzhuangia sp.; assembly: GCF_039768515.1. NCBI lineage: Bacteria > Pseudomonadati > Bacteroidota > Flavobacteriia > Flavobacteriales > Flavobacteriaceae > Wenyingzhuangia > Wenyingzhuangia sp. The sequence goes on along the minus strand of NZ_JBDNAI010000103.1, from coordinate 533 downwards.
ACTTCCAATGTCAACGATTTAGTAGGGCCAGTAAAATTTGCTTCACCTGCGAGGTAGCCTTTACCATAAAACAATGCATTAGGATCTTCTGAACGGTTGTAAACCATTAAACGATCTGTTAATAATTGAATGTTCATTTCCCACCCATTGAAATTGATGTGGCTTAACTGACCATTCAATTGGGCGGTTGTCTTGGTCGCTGTCTCTTCCAAAAGAGCATTATTAAAGTCCAAGGTTCTATCACGAAAAACAATCTCAGTACCTTGCGCCAAGGCATATCGGGTGTTGATACTCGGAATGGACATTCCACTGTCATTCAATATTGCATTACCAGATAGTTTCAAATCCGATGTTGAACCCCATAAATTCAATTTACCGGTCAGATTCCCTGTAGAATTTGTTATTTTATCTTTCCCTAGGGATGAAAGAAAAGAAACATCAAAACTAGTTAAATCAAAATCTAAATTAAGGTTTGGTTGATCTTCGGGCACAAAGATAGTACCGGATCCTTTAAGCATCGTTAGCTGATTCTT
>NZ_JBDNAI010000102.1:0-12361 GCF_039768515.1 Wenyingzhuangia sp. | reverse complement strand
TCTATGTTTTGTTTGTTATCAAACACTTGTCCCAATACAAAAGGAGTGGGCATCAAAGCAATGACTTGATTTAAAGAAGGGTTGGAATAAAAAGCATGGTTGCCAATAGCGGTAAGACTCGTGTTTAAAATGACTTGGGTTAAATTTTTGTTTTTAAACACGTTCGCTGCAACCTTTTTTACCGTATAAGTTCTGCCTCCGTAAGCCACCGTTTCTGGAAGACTCAAAGTGGTTTCTGATCCAGAATAAGCTGTGATTTCTACGGTAAGGGCCTGACGGTCTAAAACCGTGTAATTGTAGTTGCCTTGTGTAAAAATTTCTGTGATGCTTCTAAATCCCGTCCAGCCTTTGCTGGTGTAGCTCCCGGTAGTCCCTGCAGGTATCGTCAAGTTTATGTTTTGTTTGTTATCAAACACATCGCCCAAAACAAACGGGCTGGTTCTCATGGATTGGACTTGAGTTAAATTGTTGTTTTTGTAAAAGGCCTGATTTTCAATTTTTGTGAGGTTGGCCGGAATGGTAAGACTAGACAAATTCTCGTGAACATAAGCAAAGTACGCGATCTTGGTTACCGCATAGCTTGTACCCTCAAAGGAGACCGAAGCTGGAATCGTATGGTTTCTTGCTGTTCCTTCATAGCCTCTTACTTCTACAGTGGAGCTTGAGGTCTTTAAGTATCTGATTCCGTCTATTGTAAACATTTCTTTTACCTCCTTAAAATTTCCTGCACTTAAGTCTACATACCTCTGACGCTCTCCCTCTGGAACGATTAGCGTGGTGAGGTTATTTTGAACAGGATAATGAAACATCCAAACGTTACTAAAACTATAGGGCGGAACAGTAGATAAGTAGGTCAATTCAAAGCTATAGGTATCCGGTGGAACGGTGGCTGTTGTAAAAATATGGTTCCCAAAAGTTCGCACCCCACTAGGAATGGTAAAAGCCTTTAAATTGGTATGCCTAAAAGCCGAATCGGCAATCGCTGTTACGGTACTAGGAATATAGATATATTGTACCCCTTTGTCTTGAAAAGCACTAGCTGCAATCTTGGTAACGGTGTAGGTAATGTTTGTGTTGACAACCGTCGGAGAAATGATGACGCTATTGCGGGTTCCCGTATAGCTGGTTACCTCTACCTGTTTTTGTACCGTATTGGTGATGTTATAGGTAACATCTTCTATAGAAAAAGTTTGTGCATTCATGGCTGCTACCATGAATACCGCAGTGATGAATAATTGAATTTTTCTGCTCATAACTTATCGTATTTGTGAATTTTTACTTCTTTTATTGTCAAATATATAAAATATAGCTGTTTTAATTGGTTTTATTTTAAAAATAGTGGTGTGTCTTTGAAAAGACATGGTCTTAAAGCTAAATCCTGTACCATTCAAAACATCATCTTGAAGATTATTGATTACTTTTACATAGTGAACAGTGACTTAAAGCTTAAAATATCCGTTTTACCAAACACCCCTGGAGTTTATCAATATTTTGATAAAAGCGGTGTTATTATTTATGTTGGAAAAGCAATCAACCTAAAGAAAAGGGTAAGTAGCTATTTTAACAAAAACCATGACGATGCGAAAACACGAATTCTCGTTTCCAAGATTGTCGATGTCAAACATATTGTAGTGGCTACCGAGACCGATGCGCTGCTGTTAGAAAACAACCTCATCAAAAAATACAAGCCGAAGTACAATGTTTTGTTGAAAGACGACAAAACATACCCATGGATTTGTATCAAAAAAGAAAGATTTCCAAGGATATTTGTCACAAGAAAAATGATTCGAGATGGCTCTACCTATTTTGGTCCCTATACAAACGTAAAAACCGCTTATGCCCTATTAGACTTGATTAAAGAACTGTATCAAATTAGAAGTTGTCAGTTTGATCTGTCTCCACGCAACATCAATTCTGGAACCTTTAAGGTTTGTTTGGACTACCACATCAAGAAATGTAAAGGGCCTTGCGAAGGGTTACAGTCTGAAAAAGAGTACGACGCACAAATTGCAGCCATAAAAAACATCATCAAAGGAAATTTTAGAGAATCCATCAAAGCTTTTCACGTGATGATGCAAGAATACGCATCGAAAATGGAGTTTGAAGAAGCTCAAAAAATAAAGGAGAAACTAGATTTATTGACCAATTATCAGTCTAGATCAACCATTGTAAACCCAAACATCAATAATGTAGACGTCTTCTCTATCTTATCGGATGACACAGCAGCTTATGTAAATTTCTTTAAGATCTCAAACGGATCTATTATCCAATCTCATACGACAGAAATCAAGAAAAAACTAGAAGAAACAGACGAAGAACTACTGTCTCTAGCCATTATTGAACTCAGAGAAAGATTTGACTCTATCAGTCCAGAAATCTTGGTTCCCTTTAAAGTTAATGTTGGAGAAAAAATAAAAGTTACGGTCCCAAAACAAGGAGATAAATTACGTGTGGTTGAACTTTCGCTAAGGAATGCAAAGTACCACAGACAGGAACAATTTAAACAAGTTCAGATTGTAGATCCAGAACGACACACAAAACGTATAATGGGTCAAATGAAAAAAGATTTACGACTGAGCAAAGAACCGAGACATATCGAATGTTTTGACAACTCGAATATACAAGGAACACACCCTGTTGCAGCCTGTGTGGTGTTTAAAAACGGGAAGCCCAGCAAAAAAGAGTATCGCCATTTCAACATCAAAACAGTAGAAGGCCCCGATGATTTTGCCTCTATGGAGGAAGCCGTACATCGACGCTACAAAAGACTATTAGAAGAAAATCGCCCCTTACCAGAATTGATCTTGATTGACGGAGGAAAAGGACAGTTGTCCTCTGCCCTAAAAAGTTTAGATCTTTTGGGCTTGCGAAATAAAATTGCAATCATTGGGATTGCGAAACGATTAGAAGAACTCTTTTTTCCTGAAGATCCCATTCCATTATATTTAGACAAAAAATCAGAAACGCTTAAAATTTTACAGCAATTACGAAATGAAGCGCATCGATTTGGAATTACACACCACCGAAACAGAAGAAGTAAAACAGCCTTGGACTCAGAACTAGAAACCATTCCTGGTATCGGAAAACAGAGTGTAGAAAGTTTACTTCAATACTTTAAATCTGTAAAGCGAATAAAAGCAGCAAGCATAGAACAACTAACCAGTGTTGTAGGACATGCTCGAGCAGTAAAGCTCTATGATTTTTATCATACAAAACAAAAAACATCTTAAAGTTAACCGCATCTGATTTTGGAAAAAAAGCCAAAAAAAAACCCCTATCAAAATTATTTGATAGGGGTTCGTGATATGATTTTTACTTTTTAAAAGAAAACTTATATTGTAAATACATATAAGCATCTCTTGGTATGATACGAATCCATTTTTTGTGTTCTGCAAACCAAGTTCTCTGTTGAGAGCTTAGCCTTCTTCTTAAGTATGCAGCCACAAAAGGGTGTACATGTAAAAAGATTTTTCCGTTACGTTTATTCGTAGATAAGATTTTTCTTAGTTCAACATCTATCTTACTTACGAGCACTATAGGTGCCTCTACCTCTCCGTTTTTATTCGGATTGGGTTCTCTTGTTTTGATGTTCGTTTCTGGACGAACACGCTGACGAGTTATTTGCACTAAACCAAATTTACTAGGAGGTAAAATTTTGTGCTTTGTTCGATCAGAAGCCATTTCATTTTTAAGATGTTCATATAGTTTCTGTCTGTTTTCATTGGTATTCATATCAATAAAATCGACGACTATAATTCCACCCATATCTCTCAATCTTAACTGGCGAGCGATTTCGGTCGCTGCAATCAAGTTGACTTCAAGCGCTGTGTCTTGTTGTGAATTGGCTTTGTTTGATCTGTTACCACTATTGACATCAATGACGTGTAAAGCTTCGGTGTGTTCAATTACCAGATAGGCACCTTTACTCATCGATACGGTTTCACCAAAAGCAGCTTTGATCTGTCTTTCAATACCATATTTTTCGAAGATCGGTGTGTTTCCTTCGTAATCTTTGACAATACCTAGTTTTTTTGGCGCTATTTCCTGTATATAATCTCTTATTTCAGTGGCTAGCTCTTGGTCATCAACAACAATACTTGTAAAAGAATCGTTTAAAACGTCTCTTAAAATAGAAGATGCCCTGTTCAATTCACTTAAAACTTTTGTAGGTGTGTTGGTATTTGGAATACGCTTGCACATTTCTACCCATTTTTGTAGTGAATTTTGTAAATCTTTGTCTAATTCTGCAACTTTTTTTCCTTGAGCAACTGTGCGCAGAATTAGCCCAAACCCTTTGGGCTTGATACTTTTTGCCAGTTTTTTTAGTCTATCTTTTTCCTTAGGATCTTCGATCTTTTGGGAAACGGATACTCTTTTAGAAAACGGGACTAAAACTAAATATCTACCTGCGATGGACAACTCTGAACTAATTCGTGGTCCTTTTGTAGATATTGGTTCTTTAACAATTTGAACAAGAATGTTTTGCTTCGGTTTTAAAACCTTGTCAATAGAACCTCCTTTGTCAATATCTTTTTCAAATTGAAATTTGTTTAACGTAAAATCTTTGTAATTACCTGTACTTATTTTCTTTAAAAAGCTATTTAGAGAATTGATTTGAGCTCCTAAATCATGGTAATGTAAAAAACCATCTTTAGCATAACCAACATCAACAAAAGAGGCGTTTAGACCTTTTAAAACTTTTCCTGCTTTGGCTAAAAATATATCCCCTACCGATATTTTATTATCGTTAGATTCATTATTTAACTCGACTAATCTACCATCTCTAAGTAATGCAAAATCAATATCAGAAGAATTTGAACGAATAACTAATTCTAATTTCATCCTGACTTTGTATTAAATGTCACTCTAGTGACACGATTAAAAATAAGTAAATTGATAATTAAGACGATTGTCTTAATGTCAATGAACGTGTTATGGTTTTACGAAACCATAAAAAAAGAAGAAAAAGTAAGTTTACAACCTACTTTTTCTTGTGTCTGTTAGCTCTTGATCTTTTTTTACGTTTGTGAGTAGAGATCTTCGCTCTTTTTCTTTTTTTACCACTTGGCATAATGTTATCATTTTAATGTCTCCTTTTGTGGAGATTGTTAATAATCTATCTTTGAAAGTACTACTTTACTTTAACTTTTGCTTTTACTCCTTCTGTAAATGTTTTAGCGGGTTTGAACGCTGGAATATTGTGAGCAGGAATCTTGATGGTTGTGTTCTTTGAAATGTTTCTTCCTGTTTTTTCAGCTCTTGTTTTGATGACAAAACTTCCAAAACCTCTCAAATAAACGTTGTCTCCGTTTTCTAAAGATTTCTTTACTTCCTCCATAAACGCCTCAACAGTTGCCAAAACATCAGCTTTTTCAATTCCTGATTTGTCTGCAATTGTTGTAACTAAATCTGCTTTCGTCATTTCTTAATTTAAATTTTTGTTTCTAGAAAAATTGAGGATGCAAATATAGGACAATTAATTCAGTCTAAAAAGATTAACCCTCAATTTTTAAGAGAAGTTTTGCTTAGGTTTGTATTCCAAAGAACAAAGATATGGAATTTTATAAGGTGCTGGAAGCATGGTATTTAAAGAACAAAAGAGATTTGCCTTGGCGAAAATCTTCTGATCCCTATTTTGTTTGGCTCTCTGAAATCATTCTGCAACAAACACGAATTCAACAAGGTTTGAACTATTACAAGGTGTTTACAGAGCATTATCCAACGGTTCAAAAATTGGCAGAGGCAAGTGAAGACCAGGTTTTGAAGGACTGGCAAGGCTTGGGATATTATTCTAGAGCCAGGAATTTACACTTTTCTGCAAAATATATTTGTGAAGAGCTTCAGGGAGTATTTCCCAACAATTACAAATCGCTTTTGAAGCTTAAAGGGGTGGGAGACTACACCGCTTCTGCAATTGCTTCTATCTGTTTTAACGAACGCGCTGCTGTGGTTGACGGAAACGTCTATCGAGTGCTCTCTAGGTACTTCAATATCGATATTCCCATCAACACGCCAAAGGGTGTCAACTATTTTAAGACCTTAGCCCAGGAACTGATCACAAATGCAAACCCAAGAGAATATAACCAAGCCCTTATGGATTTTGGCGCAATGATTTGTAAACCGAAATCTCCTAAATGTGAAGTGTGCCCTTTGACAGAAAGTTGTCTTGCAAAAGCAGAAAACCGTATTGATGCCCTGCCGGTAAAAGAAAAAAAACTGAGGGTAAAAGACAAATACTTTAATTTTATCATTGTCGATGACGGAACATCCACTGTTCTTGAAAAAAGAACGGAAAATGGAATTTGGAAAAATTTATACCAATTTCCACTTATCGAAACATCAAAACCTGCCAATCTCGAACTATTGATTCAAAACGATTTCTTTGAAAAGAGTGGATTTCTAACTTCTGAACTTACTTTGTACAATGAAGAAGCTTGGGTTCACAAACTAACCCATCAACACTTATACACACAGTTTTGGATTTTGAAAATCGATCCCAGAAAAGGTCTTGAAACCGTGCCTTGGAATGAGGTTGAAAGATATGCTGTCCCAAAACTTATAGACAAATTTATAGAAGCCTACAAAAGCAAATAAATTTTAGTTATTTTTGAAGTAAAGAATTTATTTATGGCTGGGACTTTGAACAAAGTTATGCTTATTGGTTATGTAGGAGGTGTTGTGAAAACTCATTTTTTTGAGGGAGGTGGTTGCGTTGCGAGATTTTCAATTGCTACCCACGAAACCTATACCAATAAAACCACCCAAGAAAAAACTACCCAAACCGAATGGCACAACATTGTCGTTAAAAATAAATTAGCTGAAATTTGTGAGAAATTTTTAAACAAAGGAGACAAAGTCTATTGTGAAGGAAAGATTAAAACTCGAGAGTGGACCTTAGAAGGTGTAAAAAAGATTGCCTCCGAAATTCATGTGACAGAAATAAATTTTCTAACTCCAAAGAGCACGAACACGCAAGACCCTTTACCACCAGAAAAAATAACTGGTGAAAATATTATTGACGATTTACCATTTTAAACAAACAAAACATTGCCTGAGCCCATATACGACACCGGAATACCTTTACCTATTCTCATAAACAGTGTTATCACACTTGCTTTACTCTTGAGTTCAGCTCTAATTTCTGGCTCTGAAGTCGCTTTTTTTTCTTTGACAAAAACAGAGGTAGAGGAATTGAAACAACAAGAAGACAATAAGGGGATAAAAAAACTTACCAAACTTATTTCTAATCCCGAAAGATTATTAGCAAACATCTTGGTTGCCAACAACGCAATTAACATCCTCATTGTACTGCTATTTGCAAGCATGGGAGAAACATTATTTGGCCAGCTTACTTTTAAGCTAGACTTGATTTTGTTTGATTTGAACGTTAGATTCTTTGTTGAGGTAATTATCATTGCTTTTTTGATTTTAATCTTTGGTGAGGTTCTTCCAAAAATATATGCCACAAAAAATGCAAAAAAGTTTGCTATTTTCATGAGTCCAATATTATTGGTCTTAGACAAAATTTTTGCTTTTGTTACTGGCCCACTGACTGCTTTGTCAAATCTTATCGAGAGAAGTTTAAGCAGTCGTAAAAGCAATTTTTCGATGGACGATTTGTCTCAGGCCTTAGAGCTAACTTCCGAAGAAGAGACCACGGCAGAACAAAAGAATATTTTAGAAGGAATCGTCAACTTTGGGAATACCGAAACCGTACAAATTATGAAGCCTAGAATGGATATTTGTGCCATTTCTAAAGAAACTCCCTTTGCAGAAGTTCTTGACATTGTTACCGATAAAGGGTTTTCTAGAAACCCTGTTTACGACAATAATATTGATGAAATCGTTGGGGTCTTATACACCAAAGATTTACTCCCACATCTACACAAGAAAACACTTGACTGGAGACCACTGGTTAGGGCGTCTTTTTTTGTTCCAGAAAACAAAAAATTAGATGACTTGCTCGTTGACTTCAAAGAGCGAAAAAATCATCTAGCCATCGTTGTTGACGAATATGGAGGAACTAGCGGTCTAGTAACCCTTGAGGATGTTATCGAAGAAATTGTTGGCGATATTAGTGATGAATTCGATGAGGAAGATTTGTCCTATTCTAAAATTGATGAAAACAACTATGTCTTTGACGGAAAGATAAATCTAAAAGACTTTTGTAAAGTCTTAACCTTAGATGAGGTTCGCTTTGAAAAAGACAAAGGGGAATCTGAGACATTGGCAGGACTGCTGTTGGAGTTGTCAGGAAGATTTCCTAGAAAGTTTGAAAAAATAAATTACCAGCATCTTATTTTTACGATTGAAGCCATTGATCGCAAACGAATCAAACAAATAAAAGTAAGCATCACCTAAACAGGTTCTTTGATGAAATCTCCTCTTTTTCTTTTTGGTCTACTGGTTCTTTTGAATAGCTGCAACGATAATGTTGTACCCAAACCCAACGCTTATTTGAGTTTATCTTACCCAAAAGCTACTTATCAAAAAAGTAGTGAGGCTCTTCCTTACCGTTTTCAATACTCTGTACAAGCGATTTTAAACATCAAGCCCCGCTCATGGTCTGATCTACAATACCCAGATTTAAAAGCAGAGCTCAACATGACCTACCAAAAGGTAGACAAAGACATCATGCGTCTTTTTCTTGATGCAGAAAAACTAACTTATAAGCATGCTTTGAAAGCTGATCGTATCGAAATGCATCCTTATGAAAACAAAAGTAAAAAGGTGTACGCAAAGATTTTTGAGGTTACTGGTGATGTCGCTTCTGCGATTCAATTTCAGGCCACAGACTCAACTAAGCATTTTTTGAGTGGAGCCTTATACTTTGACGCTAGTCCAAATTACGACTCAATCCTTCCTGCTATAGATTACCTAAAAAAAGATATTGAGACGCTTATTGAAACCCTTGAATGGAAACACTAGTTGGATTCTCTTTTTATCGCATTAGACTTAAAAATCATATACAACAACACCCCAAACAATACGGCTCCTGTTAAGAGGTGAACGGCTTGTGTTCCAAAAGGAAAATTGACATAATACATTAAGATTCCCGAAACCGCTTCGAACCCTAACAAAAACATCACGTATTTTATGCCTTTGAACCCAAGATTATACTTTCTATTTACCCAAAACAAGAAGGCGTTTACAACTATAATTGCAATGGTAAAAGACCTATGAAAATAAAATTTAAAAGTCGGATTTAACAACCTAAACTCTTTGTGCTCAAAACCAAATAACTTTACTTGGTCATCTACGTACTGTCTTACTTGAGTTCCCAAAAGAATTTGTCCAATCATCATGATTAGAGAAACCACCAATAAACGATGAAAATCTTTATTATAATTGCTCTTTAGTATTGTTTCAGAACACAAAAATTTAGCTCTCAAGAGAAGGCTAACAATTAACAACCCCCCAATCATGTGAAAAGTAATTACATAAGGTGTTAAAAAACTGTCTACTACTATTTTACCCAACCAAGCTTCAAACAACATGCCCAAAAAGGCAATATACACCAACGGTGCTACTCCTTTCTTTTTTTCTGTAGCAAAGGTTACCTTCCATAAAAGAATTAGAAAAACCAAACCCGACAACACAGAAGCCAACCTATTGACATACTCTGTATAGGTATGATATACATTAAACTTTGCATATTCGTGTTTTGTGTAAGCAGTCCAGTTACTCGGCTCAAAAGAAGATGAGGTTACCAAACTTTTATTTGCCACAAAAAGAGCCTCATCATGAATGATAACATATCCTTTTTTAAAAGGGGTATCAGGTTTCCAAGTAATTTGGTTTTCGCTCGTCGGAGGGATGTAGTACCCGAAACATTTAGGCCAATCTGGACAACCCATTCCTGATCCTGTCATCCTCACGACTGATCCTGCTAAAAAGATGAGGTAAACCGAAACAACGGCTATATTTAGGGTTCTTGATAAACTCAATTTCATGACTTTACTTTTCGGGTTTATGAATTGTCTTTTTGCATTGAACAGCACGGTTTTTCACAACCTGGTTTACAGGAAATGTTGCGGTCAGCATCTTTATTGGCTTTTACACAGCAAGCCTCTTTTTTGAGTTCACATTTTTCTGAACAAGACATTGCACACTCGTGCCCACCTGCTTTTGAACAACAAGCTCCGGTTTTATGCTCACCCTTTTTTGAACAAGCTGCTGAACAAACTAAAGTCTCTTTTGATTGGATCTCTTTTACTGCTTTGTATGTTTTTCCATCTAACAAACCATTGATCGTTGTTATGATAGAAGCTTCCGAAGTTTTGTTTGGATTGTAAGTAAATGTTCCTTTTTTTGAATCAAAATCTACTTTTGATTTCGTAACTCCTTCTAGTTTAGAAATTTTAGCCTCAATTGTTTTTGCGCATCCAATAGCACAAGTCATTCCTTCAATACCCATGGAAACCGTTTCTAGTTTTGTTAACAAACTGTTTTGAGGATCAGACTTTCTTTTTTCAGAAGAGGGTCCACAAGACACTAAAAAAGATAGAGCTAAAAAAGTGACAACAAAATATTTTACTGAAGTTTTCATATTGCATTTATTTTGATAAAACATACAACAAAGATACAAAAAGAATGTATGCTTGAGACCTCAAAAAGATGAATAAAATAGAATTACATTTCTTTATCACAAGCGTAAAGCGAAATGTTTTTTTTAACGTTTTGCTCGCTGAATTTTGAACTGAATAGAACACAATTATCTATATTTAAAAATAGTTTTCAACAAGAGAAATTATTGATATTTAACGCTAAACGTATATAAATCAATACTATAAAGTTTTTAAAAAAACACTTATAGTTGTGGTGTGTTGAAAAATAAAATGTATATTTGCATCCGTTTTATTAACAAGCATTTTAAATATTTAAGTATGTACGCAATTGTAGAGATAGCAGGGCAGCAGTTTAAAGTAGCGCAAGACCAAAAAGTATACGTTCACCGTTTACAAAACGAAGAAGGAGAATCTGTTTCTTTTGACAACGTTTTATTAGTAGACAATAATGGTGAGGTTACGATTGGCGCCCCAGCTATAGAAGGAGCTTCAGTAAAAGCTAAAGTTTTAGGTCACTTAAAAGGTGATAAGGTAATCGTCTTCAAAAAGAAAAGAAGAAAAGGTTACAAAAAGAAGAATGGACATCGTCAGTATTTAACTGAAATCCAAATTGAAGCTATCAACGCTTAATTTGATCGTCTAATTTAAATTAAAATAGAAAAATAACCTTATAAAAACACAATATTATGGCTCATAAGAAAGGTGTCGGAAGTTCGAAGAACGGTAGAGAATCAGAATCGAAACGATTAGGTGTAAAGATTTTTGGTGGACAAGCTGCATTGGCTGGTAACATCATAGTACGTCAAAGAGGTACTACTCACAATCCAGGTGAAAATGTTTACATGGGTAAAGATCATACTTTACACGCAAAAGTTGACGGAATTGTAGAGTTCCAAAAGAAAAGAAATAATAAATCTTATGTTTCTATAACTCCTATAGAAGCTTAATTTATATTCAACTTTTAAAAAAAGCCTCTGAACAATTCAGAGGCTTTTTTTTATGAAGATTAAAAAGTGACTGTTTCTTTATTTTAAAATGAAGATAAAAGACAGTATTTCATTACGTACTTTATTGGTTATTATTGTATGATTGATTTATACACAAGCAATTTTATTAACTCTATTTTGATGGCGTCCACCTTCAAAATCTGTACTTAAGAAAGTTTCTACCATTTCTAAAGCTTGCTCTATAGCAGTAAATCGAGCTGGAATACAAAGTACATTAGCATTGTTGTGTTGTTTTACCAAAGAAACTATTTCCTTCGTCCAACACAAACCAGCTCTAACGTTTTGATATTTGTTAGCTGTCATGGCCACACCATTTGCACTCCCACAAATTAATATTCCTAGATCTACTTTTTTTGTGTCTACTGCTGCTGCAACTTGGTGAGCATGATCTGGATAATCTACACTATCAAATGTATCTGTTCCAAAATTTAATACTTCTATGTTTTTTTGCTCTAATAATTTTACTATCGCAGATTTATATGCTGGACCAGCGTGATCGTTTCCTATGGCTATTTTCATAATGACTATTTATTATTTTCTTCAAATTTACAAAAAAAGTAATGCTAATTTCTAATTCATCTTTGGTATATAAATAAATATATTAGATGATGAATAAATCTAATATATTTATTTTAGTGATTTGATTTTTATAATGAAATTTTAAGTCTTTAACATTGAATTATGTTATGAACATATAGAATGATAACTTTTATCAAAACCATTATCAATCAACGTATTAGTTAAAATAACGAATTGTTAACAACCTGTGGTTAAAAAAAGTAAAGT
>NZ_JBDNAI010000101.1:0-20267 GCF_039768515.1 Wenyingzhuangia sp. | reverse complement strand
TCATCGCCTTTCTTTAAAAACTTCATTCATGATCTTGAATGAAGTTTTTTTTTGACCCCATCCTAAACCAACCCGTAAATACTATAAATAGTAATGGAGTAGAAAAATACCTAGTGTGCATTTCTATAACAGTTTTTCATTTTATCTTTGGGGTATGTATGGAATAGTAGATTGTAATAGTTTTTATGCTTCTTGTGAACGTGCTTTTAGGCCTAGCCTAGCCGATCAGCCTATTGTCGTTTTGTCTAATAATGACGGTTGTGTAATTGCTCGAAGTCGAGAAGCAAAGCCTTATGTTAAGATGGGCGAAGTCGCGTTTAAAAATCTTGAAAAGTTTAAACGACACGGTATAAATGTATTTTCATCTAACTACGCTTTGTATGGTGATATGAGTTCTAGAGTGATGGATATTATCGCAAGGCATGTTGATGAGATTGAAGTCTATTCTATTGACGAAGCTTTTTTTAAATTGGGCAATATGTCTATTGATGATGCAGAGGCTTTGGGGCGAAAAATCAGAAAAGAAATCATGCAGCAGCTTGGTTTACCTGTTAGTGTTGGAATCGCTGCAAGTAAAGCATTGGCGAAATTAGCGAATAATATTGTTAAAAATTTTCCAGAGCAAACTCAAGATGTCTATGTTATAGGTACTGATGTACAGCGTATAAAAGCTTTAAAATGGACTCCTACCTCCGATGTATGGGGTATTGGTAGACGTTTTTCGTATAAATTAGAGCAGATGAGAATTTTGAAGGCATATGACTTTACACTATTGTCTGATGATATAGTCCGTAGTAAGTTCTCTGTCGTTGGTTTGCGTCTGAAGCACGACTTAGAGGGGAAGCCAACGATTGGTTTTGAAGAAGTACAGGATAAATATATGATAGCGACTACGCGCAGCTTTCCGAACGTAATTCCTAAGTTAAAAGCGCTTGAAGAGCGTGTGGCTACGTTTGCAAGTATTTGTGCAGAAAAATTGAGAAAACAGGAAAGTGAATGTCTAGGAGCTTATGTTTTTATCTCTTCCAATAGGTTTGGTAGTGATTACGTGAAGATAGGAGGTGTCGTTCATTTTGGGTTTGCAACCAGTTCTAGTATCACGATTACTAAAGAAGTTTTGCATAAATTGCGTGAGATTTATAAGAAAGGATATTCATACAAAAAAGCAGGGGTTGTACTGCTGTCTATCCGTCCTAACGCAAGTCACCAAGTAAGATTGTTTGCGGATGAAGATCCAAGGCACAAATTATTGATGCACACTATGGACGCATTAAATGATAAAATAGGGAAAGGAAAAATTAAGTTAGCAAATCAAGATGTTAACTCGAGGTGGAAAATGCGGCAGGAACATTTATCTCCGCAATACACTACAAAGTTAAATGACATCATTACTGTAAATTGTGAGTAAAATGGCTTTAAAATTATTTAGGTACAAGTCTAAAAAAACTGTAAAACTTCCCTTTATAGAAAATGGAATAAAGGCTGGGTTTCCGTCACCTGCAGAAGATTTTCAGGGGACAAGAATTTCTTTGGATAAAGAATTAATTAAAAACGAGACCGCTACTTTTTTTGCTAAAGTGGATGGAGATTCTATGCAAGATGCAGGGATGTCTCACGGAGATTTATTAGTTATAGACAGAAGTTTAGAACCAGAAAATGGTAAAATTGCTGTCTGTATGTTAGATGGTGAGTTTACTGTAAAAAGACTAAGAGTAGAGGAAGATGGGGTGTATTTGGTTCCTGAAAATATAAACTATCCAGAGATAAAAGTGGAAACAGATCAGGAATTGTTGATTTGGGGAATGGTAACCTATGTGATTAAAGAAATGTAGTATGATATTGTTAGACTTTAGGCATTGGGCTTTTGATCAGGTATTAGGGTGTTTGCCAGATACTCAAATAGAATTGTTGCAGAAAGATTTTGATATGCTTTTGAAGGTTGAAGAGTTTAAGATTTTAGACTTAATTGTGGGAAAACCGTTGAGTATTTCAAGTTTGTTTTTTAAGAATGAAAGTCAGATAGCAATCTCTCCAATAGAAAACTTACCAGGTGGTCTAATTGATGTAGTTTTGGAACTAGAGGACAAAGCGGTAGTTGATTATTCTGGAGCTGCGAGGGAAGAAGTTTATTTTCATGGGCAAAATAGTTTGGTATCTCATCAACTAAAAGAAATAGCTTTGTGTGGGGTCAACGCTTTTACTGATGAATCTTTATTTGAAGAATATTGTGAGGACTTTGAATTGACACCTTTTTGTTTTGATCTTCCAGATAATTTATTGACAAGAGATATTGCGTGTTTCGTGGATGATATTTTATTGATCTGTTGGGAGTATATAGAGGACAAGAAAGTAAAAAAACAACTTTTTTCTATTTTAAAATCAAATGGTATAAAAGTCATTACTGTTACAAAAAATCAAGTGAGTCAAGGAATATTAAACATGAGCCTTTTAAATGGTAAACTGCTGATTACCCAAGAGGCATTTTGTTTGTTTACAGAAAAACAAAAACAGGAAATCTCCAAACAAGACATAGAGGTGGTTCCTCTTCCCTTTTTAGAGCGGTTAGGCTTGAAATTGAGAGATATTATATTGCAATAAAAAAGGGAGGAATTGTTAATATTCCTCCCTTTTGTTATTCTTTAATTTCAGAATTTTCCGGCTGCTTTATGGAAATGGTCAATTCTTGTTTTTCTTTTTCTAAGTTGATCTGTATTACATCACCATCATTTAGATTGGCATTCACTATTTCTTCGGCTAAAACATCTTCAATATATTTTTGAATAGCTCTTTTTAAAGGACGAGCACCGTATTTTTTATCAAAGCCTTTGTCAGCTATGTAGTCTTTTGCATCGTTACTTAAGACGAGAGTATAGCCTAAATCATTGATGCGTTTGGTTAGCTTGCGAAGTTCAATATCAATGATTTTATGAATGTCTTTTCTTTCTAATGCATTAAACAAAATAACATCGTCTATTCTGTTGAGAAATTCGGGAGCGAATGATTTCTTAAGAGCTCCTTCGATTACACTTTTTATGTGGTCTTCTGTTTGAGCTTTTTTGGATGCCGTTCCAAACCCAACACCAGCACCAAAGTCTTTCACTTGTCGGGCACCAATATTAGAAGTCATAATTATGATTGTATTTCTAAAGTCAATCTTTCTACCTAAACTGTCTGTAACATAACCATCATCCAAAATTTGTAAAAGCATGTTAAATACATCTGGGTGTGCTTTTTCAATTTCATCTAGCAAAACAATAGAATATGGCTTTCTTCGCACTTTTTCTGTGAGTTGCCCCCCTTCTTCGTATCCTACGTAGCCTGGAGGTGCTCCAACCAATCTTGAGATGGCAAACTTTTCCATATATTCACTCATGTCTATTCTAATTAACGCATCATCAGAATCGAACATCACTTCCGCTAGTATTTTAGCGAGCTGTGTTTTACCAACACCTGTTTGACCCAGAAAGATGAATGAGCCAATAGGTTTGTTGGGGTCTTTCAGTCCTACTCGATTACGTTGGATCGCTTTAATTACTTTTGCTACGGCGTCGTCTTGCCCAATAACTTTTCCTTTGATGGTGCTTGGAAGTTCTCTGAGTTTATCGCTTTCAACTTCAGCTACTCTATTTACAGGAATTCCGGTCATCATGGATACGACTTCTGCTACATTTTCTTCAGTAACAGTTTCTTTGTTTGCTTTTGAAGCTTCTTCCCATTGTTGTTGTGCAGAAACCAGTGCTGCTTCCATGTTTTTTTCGTCATCACGCAACTTAGCAGCTTCTTCATATTTTTGACGATTAACAGCGTTGGTTTTTTTCTCTTTTATGTTCTCGATCTTAGCTTCTAACTTAATAATTTGTTCTGGTACAACGATATTAGTGATGTGGATTCTAGATCCAGCTTCATCAAGGGCATCTATTGCTTTGTCTGGTAGAAAACGATCTGTCATGTAACGACTTGTTAATTTGACACAAGCCACAATGGCATTGTCTGTAAAGTTAACATTGTGATGATCTTCGTATTTGCTTTTGATGTTCTGTAAAATTTGTATGGTTTCCTCTTCGCTAGTTGGTTCTACAACAACTTTTTGGAAACGTCTTTCTAAAGCTCCATCCTTTTCAATGTTTTGACGATATTCATCTAGAGTAGTAGCCCCAATACATTGAATTTCACCTCTCGCTAGAGCAGGTTTCAACATGTTTGAAGCGTCTAAAGAGCCAGTCGCTCCACCTGCGCCAACAATAGTATGGATTTCGTCAATGAATAAGATGATATCTTCGTTTTTTTCTAGTTCATTCATTAGAGCTTTCATACGCTCTTCAAACTGGCCACGGTATTTTGTACCTGCCACTAAGCTTGCTAGGTCTAGGGAAACAACACGCTTGTTAAATAAAATCCTAGATACTTTTCTTTGAACAATTCTTAGAGCAAGACCTTCTGCAATCGCAGATTTTCCAACTCCAGGTTCTCCAATTAGCATTGGATTGTTTTTTTTGCGTCTACTTAAAATTTGGGAGACACGCTCAATTTCTTTATTTCTTCCAACGACTGGGTCAAGTTTATCAGATTCAGCTAAAAAAGTTAAATCACGTCCAAAGTTATCTAAAACAGGTGTTTTTGATTTTTTATTGGGATTATTTGTAGACGGTGGTTGCGTTTTGTCAAATGCTCCAGGATTTCCGCTGGGAAAGTCTTGTGAACTTTCGTTAGTTGGTGTATTGAATGCGTCCTCTACAGGATCATTACCTTCTTCCTGTTCGCTTCCTTGACTAATTTCTTTATACAAGGATTTGATGTCGCTATAATTGATGTGTAGTTTGTCTAAGATTTTAGTTATGGGGTCGTTTTCGTTACGCAAAATACAAAGCAACAACAAGGCAGTGTCTACTGTGCTACAGTTGTATAGCCTAGCCTCTAAGAAAGTTGATTTTAGTGCTTTCTCGGCTTGTTTGGTTAGATGCAAGTTCTTCCTTTCACTTGCAGCTATTGGTAAGCTAGAAATGGGGTGTAAAGTTTCAACCTTGTGTTTTAGATATTCAAGGTTTACCTCTAGCGAGTGCAGCATGTCATTGGCTTTACTTGTTTGATTTCGGATAATTCCTAATATCAAGTGTTCGGTACCTATAAAATCGTGTCCTAGTCTTATTGCCTCTTCTTTGCTGAAGCCAATAACATCTTTTACCTCTTGTGAGAAATTATCATCCATATTCTATTGTTTTGAAGATTAGGTTCTACGTAAATTTAGTTGATTTTTTTTAGATAGATTACAAATTGTTTGCCATAATTAAAATAAGACATTCTGTCTTGTTTTAATGGAGTTGATTATCAGTAGTTTGAGAATTTATAAAATATTCCAAACACCTACAGAAACACAGTTTACTTGCTAGTTTTTGTTGATAACTTGTGTTTAAATTAGCGCATTATAGAATTTGTAGAATCACTAAAAAGATGTAAATTGCTATGTTTATAAAATAACTTTAGAATAATATACATGATTGAAGGAGAAAAGTTAATCCCGATTAACATTGAAGAGCAGATGAAATCTGCTTATATTGATTATTCAATGTCTGTAATTGTGTCACGTGCATTACCAGACGTAAGAGATGGGTTGAAGCCAGTTCATAGGCGTGTACTTTTTGGCATGCATGAATTGGGAATTAAGGCAACGGGTTCTTATAAAAAATCTGCAAGAGTTGTTGGAGAGGTTTTAGGAAAGTATCATCCTCACGGAGATACTTCTGTTTATGATTCAATGGTTCGTATGGCTCAAAATTGGAGTGTGCGTTATATGATGGTTGATGGACAGGGGAATTTTGGTTCTGTAGATGGAGATAGTCCTGCAGCAATGCGTTATACAGAAGTTAGAATGCAAAAAATATCAGAAGAGATGTTGTCTGATATTGAAAAAGAAACTGTTGATTACAAATTAAATTTTGATGATACCTTAAACGAACCAACGGTACTACCTACTCGAATTCCAAACTTATTGGTAAATGGTGCCTCTGGAATTGCTGTAGGTATGGCAACGAACATGGCTCCTCATAATTTAACAGAAGTGATCAATGGAATTGAAGCATATATTGATAATACAGATATTGATATAGATGGTTTGATGGAGTTTGTTAAAGCTCCCGATTTTCCTACTGGAGGAACTATTTATGGTTATGAAGGTGTTAAGGATGCTTTCCATACCGGTAGAGGTAAAATTGTTATCCGAGCCAAGGCTTCTTTCGAGGAGATAAAAGGAAGAGATTGTATTGTTGTCACAGAAATTCCTTACCTGGTGAACAAAGCAGAAATGATAAAGAAAACTGCGGAGTTGGTCAATGAAAAAAAACTAGAAGGAATTGCAAATATACGTGACGAATCTGATCGAAAAGGGATGAGAGTAGTATATGTATTAAAGAAAGATGCTATTCCAAACATTGTACTGAACAAGCTTTATAAATATACTGCGTTACAGACTTCTTTTAGTGTAAACAACATTGCCTTAGTGAAAGGAAGGCCGGAAATGTTAAACTTAAAAGATCTCATACATCACTTTGTAGATCACAGGCACGAAGTTGTCACGCGAAGGACAGAGTTTGATTTAAAAAAGGCAGAAGATAGAGCCCACATATTAGAAGGTTTGATCGTTGCTTCAGACAATATCGATGAAGTTATCAAATTAATTAGAGCTTCTAAAAGTCAAGACGAGGCACGTGAAAAATTAATGGAGCGTTTTGAGTTGAGTGAAATCCAAGCTAGGGCTATAGTTGCGATGCGATTAGGTCAGTTGACAGGATTAGAACAAGATAAATTGAGAGCTGAGTATGATGACCTGATGGTATTGATTGCTGATTTAAAAGATATATTAGCTAGTGAACCTAGAAGAATGGAAATCATCAAAAATGAATTGATTGCCATTAGAGAAAAGTATGGGGACGAAAGACGTTCTGTTATTGAGTATGCTGGTGGAGATATGAGAATTGAAGATATGATTCCTGACTCCAAAGTAGTCGTAACAATATCTCATGCAGGATATGTAAAGCGTACTCCGTTGTCAGAATACAAAACACAAAATAGAGGTGGTAAAGGACAGAAAGGTGTGGCGACAAGAAATGAAGATTTCCTGGAGCATCTATTTGTGGGGACAAATCATCAATATATGATGTTTTTTACCCAAAAAGGAAAGGTGTTCTGGATGCGCGTTTATGAAATACCAGAAGGCACAAAAGTATCCAAGGGTCGAGCGTTACAAAACTTAATCAATATAGAGAATGATGATAAAGTAAAAGCTTTCTTAGTCACACAAAATCTTAAAGATGAAGAATACATAAACAACCATTATGTGATTATGTCTACCAAGAAAGGTCAAGTTAAGAAAACACTTTTGGAGCAGTATTCTAGACCAAGGACAAATGGAGTTCAAGCCATTACGATCAAAGATGGAGATGAGTTGCTAGAAGCTAAATTAACCAACGGAAGTAGCCAAGTGATGCTAGCTGTTAAATCTGGTAAAACCATTCGTTTTGAGGAAGAGAAGACTAGGCCCATGGGAAGAACTGCCTCAGGAGTAAGAGGGATTTCTCTTGCTGATGAAAAGGACGAGGTAATAGGAATGATTGCTGTAGATGATATGGAGAGTGAAATTTTGGTAGTTTCTGAAAAAGGATATGGGAAACGTTCTAAACTTGAAGATTACCGTATCACCAATCGAGGAGGTAAAGGGGTTAAAACACTCAATGTGTCTGAAAAAACAGGAGCCCTAGTTTCTATCAAAAATGTTACTGACGAGGATGATTTGATGATCATCAACAAGTCTGGAATCACTATCCGTATGGAAGTTGATCAATTGAGAACTATGGGACGAGCTACTCAAGGCGTTAGATTGATCAATATTAATGATAACGACGCTATCGCAGCAGTTGCAAAGGTCATGAAAGATGATGAGGAAGTAGGAGAGGAAGAGATCACTTTGGAGAATGAAACTGAAAATTCAACAGAAACAAATCAAGAGTAAGTAAAAATAAATAGAATGAAAAAAATATTGACATTAGCTTTTTGTTTTGCGGTAACCCTATCAGCAATAGCTCAGAAGAAAGAGCTAAAAAAAGTAGCCAAACTAGTAAAGTCGGATAAATTAGAGGAAGCATTCATAGCGCTAGAAGCGGTTAAAGGTTTGGTTGAGGGTACTAAATACGAGTCCCAATATCATTATTTGAGAGGGAAGCGTTTTTTAGGGAAAAATGAAAATGAGAATCATCATAGCAAGGCTTTAAAAGAGTTTAATACTGTTTTAGATATTGAAACCATTGCGCGTCAAGATAATTTTTCTGAAAAAGCGATTGAAAGTATCAATAGCATTTATGATTTTTATTTAGATAAAGCTATAAAATCGATTAGAGCACAAAATTTCGAAGCGTCCGCACAGCAATACGAGAAGTTGTCAAAATTAATCCCAGAAAGGAGAGATGTTTTGAGAAATGCTCTGTTTAGTTACAGAGATGCTGAGAACTATCCTAAGACAATAATGATGTTAGAAGAGTTGTTGAAAAAGGAGCAGGCATCTAATATTTACACTGCTTTTAATGTGCATACAAAAAAAATGAATGAGTTTTTCACAAAAGAATCAATGGACAAAGCGGTGAGTTTAAAAACCCACATGCAGCCGCAAGAGACTGGTTATCAAGAAAACATAAGAGCAGATGTTTATTATGCCTCGCTGGCGGGACTATATTTAAAAGAAAAAAACAAGGAAAAAGCTTTAGAGGTTTTAGATAGCGCAAAAAAAGAATTCCCAACAAAAGTTAATTTTTTTAGAGATCATGCAGCAATCGTTTATGGAATGAATGATAAAAACGCTTATTTAAAATCGTTGGACGAAGTTTTATCGCTTACTCCAAATGATTCGCAAAGTTGGTTTAATTATGGGGTTGTGAGTCAGGAACTAGGAATGACCTCTAAAGCAATAGAGGCTTACGATAAAACAACTATAATTGATCCGGGTAATAGAGGTGCATATATCAATAAAGCTCTGGTTATTTTATCCAAAGAACAAACGATTATTGACGAGTTGAATAACAGTAGAGGAAATAGTAAAAAGCGTAATGCAGCTAAAGACAAAATGAAAGAAATGTATTTGGCGGCCATTGCAGCTTTTGAAAAAGCAAATGAAATTAAAGAAGATCCTGCGATCATATCAAATTTGATTTTGATGTACAAAGAAGTAGGACAAACCGAAAAAGCAAAGGCTTTGGAATAAACTAAAATATTTTAGGAAACTATATAAAAAATCCTGTTGTTCTCACAACAGGATTTTTTATATCTTTAGGTAAGTACAATTCACAAACAAATGATACTTAAAAAAGTAAATTCAGTAGCAGAAGCCCTTAATGGAATAACAGACGGTATGACACTACTCGTTGGAGGTTTTGGTTTGTGTGGTATTCCAGAAAATTCTATTGCCGAATTGGTCAAGTTAAAGACGAAGGAATTAACATGTGTCTCTAATAATGCGGGTATAGACGATTTTGGCTTGGGATTGTTGTTAAGAGCGCATCAAATCAAAAAAATGATTTCTTCTTATGTGGGAGAGAATCATGAATTTGAAAGGCAGATGTTGGCAGGACAGATTGAAGTAGAGTTAATTCCTCAAGGGACTTTGGTAGAGCGTTGTCGTTCTGCAAAAATGGGAATTCCTGCTTTTTTTACTCCAGCTGGTGTAGGCACTGAAGTGGCTCATGGAAAAGAAATACGATCATTTAATGGAACACCATATTTGTTAGAATATGCAGTACAGGCGGATTTTGCTTTGATTAAAGCATGGAAAGGTGATGAAGCAGGAAATATTATGTTCAAAGGAACTGCTCGTAATTTTAACCAAGCCATGTGTGGCGCTGCTACAATAAATATTGTTGAAGTTGAAGAGCTCGTTCCTGTAGGAACATTGGATCCCAATCAAATTCATGTGCCAGGCGTGTTCGTACAGCGCATTTTTCAAGGTGAGAAATACGAGAAAAAAATAGAGAGATTAACATTAAAGGAATAAATATGTTGACAAAAGAGCAGATAGCACAGCGTATTTCTAAAGAATTAAAAGATGGATATTACATAAATTTAGGAATTGGAATTCCAACTTTAGTTGCTAATTACGTTCCTGAAAATCTACAAGTTGAATTTCAAAGTGAAAATGGTGTGTTAGGAATGGGGTCTTTTCCAACCCGTGAACAAGTAGATGCAGACATCATTAATGCGGGCAAACAAACCATAACAACACAGCCTGGAGCTTCTTTTTTTGATTCAGAATTGAGTTTTGGGATGATTAGAGGGCGTCACATAGACTTGACAGTTTTAGGTGCAATGGAAGTTTCTCAAAATGGTGATATTGCCAATTGGAAAATTCCAGGTAAGATGGTCAAAGGAATGGGTGGTGCTATGGATTTGGTGGCAAGTGCTGAAAATATCATTGTAGCCATGATGCATACCAACAAGGCAAAAAAATCTAAATTACTGAAGCAATGTAGCCTACCTTTAACCGGAGTTGCCTGCGTATCAACAATTGTGACTAATTTAGGACTGTTAACCATAGAAAATGGTCAGTTTGTTTTAAAAGAGATCGCGCCAGGAGTTGATGTGGATTATATTAAGAGTGTTACTGAAGGAGATATGGTTGTCTCTCCCCAATGTAAAACGATGGTTATATAATTTTTTTGATTACTCTTAGTTTGTGGGTATGTCTTTTGTTGTCTATGTTGTAAATTCCAAGATGGTCTAAACGGTCAATCCTTACTTTGCCATGGGCATGTATAATGTAATTATCAGCCATCATGATGCCTACATGTATGATATTTCCTTCTTCATTATCAAAAAAAGCCAGATCACCAGGTTCGCTTTCCTCTATAAAGCTAAGAACTTCTCCCTGAGTTGCTTGATCTCTGGCATCTCTTTTTAGAGCGTAGCCATTGAGTTTGTATACCAATTGTGTTAGTCCGGAGCAGTCAATGCCAAAAGGAGTTTTACCACCCCATAAGTAAGGGCTGTTGAGAAATTGAAGCGCTGTAGAAATAAGATGATCTTTTTTTTGTCTACCGCAGGTTACTTCACCTTCAAAGTTAAATTTTTCAGGACCTATTGAGAAGTGTTCGTTTTCGTAGAAAGGTAAGTGAGAACCAATGACAATATTTGTTAGAAGTTGTTGTTGGTTCTCCCCAAAATTGATCATATCATTAGACAGAAAGACCGGTGTATTTTCAATTTTAGTGTAAAAACTCTCAGAAACGATTAAGAATTGTTTATTGTCTATCCATCCCTCATAGTTATCATAGGCTAAACGTATTTTGCTCCATTTCGTTCTTCTTTCTAGCACTTTGAAATGTTCTCCCAATAATATTTGAGATATCATTTCAGATGCATCTTTAGGTTCAAGTCTTAAAGGAACAATACTAAGGTTACAAATTCCGTAATCCATTTGATTTAATAGTAGACGATCTAAATGTTTAATAATTTTTATGGTAGACATACCATCAATGTTAACAATATCAACAAGGTGATACGCACCTTTTGTTCAATTCGATAACATGTACCAAAGAAACAACAATTCTGTCACCTGAGCAACCTCGTTAAAGTCGAGTTAAAAAAGGTGTCCAATAAAACATTTTTTGTTTAGGGTATATTTAAAGTAGCTTTAGATTCCTCTTAGTTTACAAAAAATAATTGTTTATTTTTGAAAAACATCAAAGCACTAATGAAGAACATTATCAATCGTATCTACCAAAATCAATCTATTATTTACAAAGTTTTTTTGTTCCTATTGGTTGTGTTTTCTATCGTTTACTTTTTTCCGAAAGGAGGTAAATTTAAATATGAATTTCAGAAAGGTAAACCATGGCAGTATGAAAATTTGCTAGCTCCTTTTGATTTTGCTGTACAAAAAACAAAAGAGGAAATTTCATTAGAAAAAAATGAAATCATCAAAAACGCACATGTTTATTTTGAATACAGACCAAGTGTTCAAGAGGAGGTGGTCACTCAGTTTTCTGAAAAGTACCATAAGGAAATTGTGAACAAAGGTATCGAGAATAACATCGAAAGCTCGATTTATAAAAAAACAGCTGAAGATTTCATTTCAATAATTTATGAATCAGGCTTGGTTGATGTCAGTGTGAAAGAAGCGTTTTCAGATGATAAATTTATCTTTTTAAGGAAGCAACAAGAAATTAGTGAGATAGAATATGGAAGATTAATCACTCCAAGTGAATTATTGCCTTTGATCAATTCAACACTGAGCACTCAGATGGACTATCAGTACGTCAGTCTTATCACAAACATCCTCACGGAGGTTATCGTTCCTAATGTGTTTTATGATAAAAAGTACACTGATAGAGATCGTTCAGAGTCGTTGATTGCAATTTCCTATACCAAAGGTAAAATTTCTGAAAAAGAATTAATTATTGCTAGAGGAGATATTGTAGAAGGAAAAAAACTGGAGGTCTTAAACTCTTTAGAGCAAGAGTATAAATCTCAAATATGGACTAAAAATAATTATGCTTGGATTTTGGCTGGATATATTATTTTAGTATCTCTAGCGATGGGGATGTTGATGTTGTTTTTATATCTAGACAGAAAAGAGATTTTTGAAAACAATACTCAAGTAACCTTCATTTTTTTGAACATACTGTTGATGGTTTTTTTAGAAACTTTCATTATTGAGCACATGTTAGAATATCTGTATGTAGTTCCAGTATGTATATTGCCCATTGTGATGAAAGCCTTTTTTGATGCTCGTGTAGCTGTATTCTCCTACTTACTTATGATATTGATGATTGGATTCGTTGTTCCTAATAGTTTTGAATTCATATACTTACAGACGATCGCTGGATTTATCACTGTTTTGACTGTTTCAGAAATCCATAAAAGAGGAAATCTTTTTATTTCCATCATCAAAATAACTTTTGTTTATATGTTGACTTATTTAGCCTTTTATATCATTCACGAGGGAGGAATTAGTCAAATAAAGATTAGTTACTTTGGGTTGTTCGCATTGAACGGTGTATTGTCCTTCTTGTCTGTGTTTTTAATTTGGCTGTACGAGAAATTATTTGGGTTGGTTTCGGATGTCACTTTATTAGAGCTTTCTAACACAAATAGTGTATTGTTAAGAGAGTTAAATGAGAAAGCACCTGGAACTTTTCAGCATTCAATGCAAGTAGCAAATTTAGCTGAGGCTGCAGCCAATGCTATAAATGCCAATGTAATGTTGGTTAGGACGGGGGCATTGTATCATGATATTGGTAAAATATTATCACCCTTTAGTTTTACTGAAAATCAGACTACTGGATTAAATCCTCACAATGAACTCACACCAAAAGACAGTGCCGAAATTATTATCAATCATGTGATTAAAGGGATTGAATTGGCAAAAAAAGAAAGACTGCCTGACAGGATTATAGATTTTATTCGTACACACCACGGAACAAGTTTGGTTTATTATTTCTACAAGAAGGAATTGGATACAAATCCTGAGCATTTAGATATAGAGGATTTTAGATATCCAGGGCCCTTACCATTTTCTAGAGAAACTTCTATTTTAATGATGTGTGATGCTGCAGAAGCTGCATCAAAGAGTTTGATGAATCCAACAGCGGTTGAAATAGATGAGCTGATAGAGAAAATTATAGAAAAACAAAAAGTAGAAGGGCAGTTTTTAAACTCGAACATAACGCTAAAAGAAATAGAAAAAGTAAAGAAGGTTATTAAGAAAAAGCTTAAAAATATGCATCATGTAAGGATAGAATATCCAGCGTAAAAAAAACTTTAAAAAAGGTTGCAAGCAGTTCCCTAAACATTTATATTTGCAGTCGCAAAAGAAAGTGTGTATACACATCAGGAGAGGTGCCAGAGTGGTAATGGAGCAGTTTGCTAAACTGTCGACGGGTAACTGTCGCCAGGGTTCGAGTCCCTGTCTCTCCGCAATTTTCAAAGATGACCTTTTCGGGGTGTAGCGTAGCCCGGTCATCGCGCCTCGTTTGGGACGAGGAGGTCGCAGGTTCGAATCCTGCCACCCCGACAAAAAAACCTTACTAACAATTAGTAAGGTTTTTTATTTCTAAAAACTATACTTATTTTCATATGACAAAAGCGTTTTTTGCTATATACTTTTAATTTTCTTGTGAAATAACAACAATAAGTTTGTAGATTGCAAGACTATAATCATGAGTAATTAATTAAAAAAACGAAAATAAATCATAAACTATGGGAATCCTCTCTTTTGTAGCATTTACGTTGTTGGTAGCAGTGGTTGCTTACTGGTCAACTAGAAAAACAGACGAAACTTCTTCAGACGGTTACTTCTTAGGAGGTAGAAGTTTGACTGCACCTGTCATTGCAGGTTCTTTATTATTAACAAATTTATCAACCGAACAGATTGTAGGGTTGAATGGCGATGCATACAGAGATGGTATTTTAGTTATGGCTTGGGAAACTTTAGCCGCCATAGCCATTGTAATTACTGCGGTGTATTTATTGCCCCGTTATTTAAAAGGGGGTATTGCTACGATTCCAACTTTTCTTGAAACAAGATTTGATAAAACAACCAAAGCAATGACTTCTGGGCTTTTTTTAACAGGGTATGCAGTCGTTTTATTACCAATGGTTTTATTTACAGGGTCTAAAGCGATCAGTGGAATGTTCAATCTCTCTGAGTTGTTTGGAGTTAGTGAGTGGGCCGCGGTTTGGATATGCGTTTGGGGAATCGGGATTATAGGGTCTATTTACGCCATATTTGGAGGTCTAAAAGCTGTTGCGGTTTCTGATAGTATTAATGCTGTAGGTTTATTGATTGGTGGACTTTTGATTCCAGTTTTTGGTTTGATGGCGATCAGTGAGGATGGAACCCTTTTGACAGGTTTGTCTCAGTTGATTAGTGAGCATCCTGAAAAGTTTAATGCAGTTGGTGGACCTGAATCCTCTATTCCTTTTGAAACTATTTTTACAGGAATGATGCTTGTTCAGTTGTTTTATTGGGGGAGCAATCAGCAAATTATTCAACGTGCTCTAGGAGCCAAAAATTTAGCTGAAGGGCAGAAAGGTTTGGCGATTGCAGCCTTTATAAAAATACTAGGACCAATTATTGTTGTTTTGCCGGGGATCATTGCCTACCACAAATATGGGGCTGGACTGCACACTAGTGATGTTTATCCAAAATTAGTTGCGGATGTGTTGCCTGATATTTGGGTCGGTTTCTTTGCGGCGGTTTTGTTTGGTGCCATTTTGAGTTCTTTTAATTCGGCATTAAATAGTTGTGTTACGTTGTATGGAATCGATATTTACAAGCAATTCATCAACAAAGATGCAGGAGACAAAGAGGTAGTGAGGAAAGGTAAAGGTTTTGGAGTAGTTCTTGCTTTTTTCTCTATGTTTATTGCCCCTCTTTTGATTTATGCAGATAGTATTTTTGGGTATTTGCAAACAGTAAATGGTGCTTACAGTGTACCCATCTTAACCATTTTAATCATCGGCCTTGTTACTAAAAAAGTACCAGCATTAGCGGCTAAAGTTGGAGTTGTTTTTGCTTTCAGTATTTATGTGTTGTACATTATTTTGGCAAATGGATTTGGACTGATAGATCTCCATATGTTGCACATGCAAGCCATAACCTGTGTACTAACAATCTTGATTATGTTGGTGATTGGTAAACTAAGACCAAGATCAGAGGATTTTGTCCAAAATTACACTGAGCAGGTAGATGTTGTACCTTGGCAGTATATTAAGCCAGTAGGGTTGATTATTTGTTTGGTCGTATTGTCAACATATTTCGTCTTTAATTAGGAGCTTCAGCATTGTTGAAATCTATGAGATCACTGAGCCATAGTATACTAGCGGCATCCTAATTGACGGTTGTTTGGGGGCCTAAAAATACTTCTAAAAAAAGTGAACTATATTTTTAAATATCTTAATAGATGTTATATATTTGCATC
Source organism: Wenyingzhuangia sp. (assembly GCF_039768515.1). Lineage (NCBI taxonomy): Bacteria > Pseudomonadati > Bacteroidota > Flavobacteriia > Flavobacteriales > Flavobacteriaceae > Wenyingzhuangia > Wenyingzhuangia sp. The sequence goes on along the minus strand of NZ_JBDNAI010000101.1, from coordinate 4,311 downwards.
CCGTAAAGCAAACCTCAGTGTTTGATTTATAAGTTCAGAAGAAAATAGTTCAAAAATATTAGGTGGCATAGCTCAGCTGGATAGAGCACCTGCCTTCTAAGCAGGCGGTCGAAGGTTCGAATCCTTCTGCCATCACATAAACCCTTACTATTAGTTTAGTAAGGGTTTTTTGTTATGAGAATTTCTTAGGGATTGGAGCTTCAATGGTAAGATGTTCTCCTTTATAATAGAAGTTTAGTTTCCAGGCATGTAAACACAAACAGTCATCATTGTAGGTCAGTGGGTTGTTTTTGAAATAATCACGGTCTTTATATCCGTGATCTCCTATAATCGGTAGGTTTAGGTTTGCTAAGTGAAGTCTAATTTGATTGGTTCTGCCAGTATGAGGTTTTACTTCAAGTAAAGTATTGTTTTCCTTAACGTTTCTTTCGAGTACTTTAAATTCGGTAAAAGCTTCTATGCCATTACAATCACTTTCTCTTCCACCTCCAGCTGTTTTCTCTAATCCAATTTTGGTATTGGTGCTAAAGTAATCTTCTGAGGGAATCCCTTCTATTTTCGCTAAATAAGTTTTTTGAGTTGATTTGTTTTTGAATTGTGAAGCAATACTTTCAGCAATTTCTTTGTTTTTGGCTAATACCACAACTCCTGTTGTGTTGGCGTCTAGTCGGTGGACGATTTTGAAGTCTTCTTCAGGAAACGCAAGTGTCAATATTTTGGTTAATGAATTTTTATTAAATCTACCGCTTGGATGCATGGGGAGTGGTGCGGGTTTGTTTATGATCATGATTTCTTCATCGTCATAAAGTAATTTTATATCATCATTAATCCAAGGTTCTTTTCGGGGCTCGGAGTTATGTTGTGTTATGTCTCCTCCTTTCAAAGTACTTAGGAGATTTGCAGGTTTTCCATTGATCAGAAGGCTTTGATTTTTAATTTTTGTGTGCCAAATTTCTTTGTTAGACCGGGGAACTATTGTTAGAAAAAAATCAATGATATTAAATCCCTCAAATTTTTTTTTAACGGATAGCTTGTAAGTGGTTGGATAAGCGATACTGCCGGGAAGCGGTTCAGTAACTGCTTTAATTTGTTTTTGGAATGAGGTTTTGGAAATAGCAGTCATAGCGTGTCAAAATTGGTAAAATAGAAAAACCCGCAGAAAGGTGGTGCTTATTTTTAAGTGATATCTTGAAGGTATTAAGATTGTTGAGGGGCATTTGTCTTTTTGACAAACTTGGTTAAGATAACTATATGTGTTCCTTCAACACGTCCTTCAATGTGTTCTGGATTGTCATGAACCAAAGAAATATTTCTTACTGCTGTACCTCGTTTAGCAGTAAAGTTACCTCCTCCTTTAACTTCTAAATCTTTGACCAATGTAATGGTGTCGCCATTTTCCAGAATAGCACCATGGGCATCTTTGTGAATGATTTTTTCATCATCGCTGAGGTGATCTCCTGAGGCTTCTGCAAAACGTAAATCTTCGGCCTCTAAATATATCATATCAATGAGATCCTGTGGCCACCCCTCTCCTTTGAGTCTGTTCAGCATTCTCCAAGCTATGATTTGTACAGCTTTGTGTTCGCTCCACATGGAATCGTTTAAGCATCTCCAGTGGTTTGCATCCATGGTCTTAGGGTCATCTATTTGGTTTTTGCAAGTCTTGCAGACCAATAGGTTCGTTTCAGCGCTGTCTATAAGACTTGGTTTTAATCTGAGGTTATGTAAGCTTTCTGCAGCACTACACAATTCACATTTGTTTCCGCTTCTGGAAATTAATTCTTCAGTGATGTTCATGTTTTAAATTTAATAGCCAATTATGACCTTCGTTGTCTCACGGTCTCATATAAAAATGCACCACAAGCAACAGAAACATTTAAGGATCCTATTTTTCCTAGTAAAGGAAGTTTGGCATTCGTATCCGCAATTTTCAAGATCGAAGGATTGATTCCTCTATCTTCAGAGCCCATGACAATTGCAGTAGGTTGATCAAAGTTGACATCAAAAACAGTATGATCTGTTTTTTCGGATGCACAGACAATTTTTATGTCTGCAGCCTGTAGCATAAAAATAGCATCCTTAATGTGATCTACCTTGCAAATTGGAACGTTAAAAGCAGCACCTGCGGAGGTTTTTACGGTTTCTCCGTTGATCGGAGCGTTTCCTGTTTTGGGGATAATGATACCGTGGACTCCTGTACATTCTGCAGTACGAATGATAGCACCAAAATTACGTACGTCAGAAATTTGATCTAACAGTACAAACAAAGGTTTTTCTCCCTTTTCTATCGTTGTTGTAATCAGGGCGTCTAAATCATAAAAAGCGACAGGTGCAATCAGCGCCCCTGCTCCTTGATGATTGTTGGCTCTGGACATACGATCAAGTTTTTCAACAGGAACGATACTGGAGGTTATATTGTTGGTTTTAATTAATTGTTTAAGTTCAATCATTAAAGGGCCGTTAATGTCTTTTTGCAAAAAAACTTTGTCGATTGAGTTGCCTGCGTTTATGGCTTCAATGATGGCTCTAATACCAAATATTTTTGAGGTTTGTTTTTCCATACTGCAAATGTACCATTTTGATTTTAAGAATTGAAAACTATGAGAATTAAGAATTGGAGTCTTTTTGGCCCCTATCCTAACAATTATATTTCTAAAAAATAGTAACAAAATTGATATGGAATAGTCCCTTGTTCAGGTTGAAACTAGTGTTTTGGTTTTTACCAGCGGCATAACTAATTTTCATCAATCCAGACGGTATTCCAAGGGTATAGCCAAGGCCAAAGCTGAGCAAATTGTCTTCTTTGGATAGATGCTTGAAGTAACCAACGTCACTAAAAGCATAAAGGTAGCTATTGATGTTGGTAAAGTAGCGGTATTCTATGTTTGTGTAATTGTATAAATGTGCGACAATGCTTTGTTCTAAAAATCCACGCATTGTTGTAGCTCCACCTATTCTAAATAATTCATTATTGTTTTTGGAAGAAGATTTTAAATAAGCATTTCTATTTTCTATATACAAATGATGAATTGGAGTTGCCTCGATAACGTAGATGTAGTCACTACTAAAGTTTTGTTGTTTGGTGCGCTCAGCATCAGTGTTTTTGCTTCCTAAGCCAAAATCTATTTTGATCATGGTTTTTGGGTTTCCAAAACTATTTAACTCTTTGTAAGCGTATTCAGCGCCAACAATGTTTTTTTTATACGACACAATATTATCATTGTTTGTTGTAACAACTGCTGAGCTTTCAGTATGATAATACGTGTTGATTATATGTTTGTAATGTGGTTTATAGCTTAATGTGAGTTTGTGATTGGTGTTTACAAAGGTGCTATCTCGTCTAAACAAATTTAATTTATAATTTATATTTATAGGTGAGTTAAAGATGTAGGGATTGTCCATTAACACTTCTATTTCTTGTTGATCTTGACCAGTGTTATTCCATTTAAAAGCAAAAGTTTCTCCTTTGTGAAGTGTATTGGTTAATGAAAGGTCAATGTATCCGTTGAACTGTATTTTTGTTTGACCTGCTTGGTTGCTAAATCCAAGAAGGGCATCTAATTTATTGGTTTTGATTTTATCTAGGTATAAGTATAAATAAGTAGAGTCTTTTGTGAACAAAACTGCAGGTGGTTTTTTGTTTTTTACAAAAGAAAGTTGTTTTATTTTGTCTTCGGTAGTATTTAGAAAGGCTTTGCTAAAGGGTTTGGAACTCTTAATGTATTGTTTTAAGAATCGTTTGGAAAAACGTTCATAAATTTTTACGACTGTTTTGTCAATGTGCCTTTTTTTAGAGGGGCATACCTTTAGTTCACAAAACAAAGTGTCGTTTTTTGCTGTTTGATTGATCAATTGTATTTCAGCAAAATTTTTTCCTTGGCGATCAAAATTGTCACAAACTTTCCCTATCCATTTAGAAACCTCATTAGGTGTGGTATAGCATATCTTGCTTTTTGTTTTGAATAGTTGCTGAATGTTTTTTGGGATGTTTTGAATTCCAATCACAGAAGTTTTTGTTCCCAGCTCAATAGTATAAGTCTCTATGCTGTCTTGTTTTTTGGAATCAATATTAAAATAGTAATAACCTGCCAAATCAAGTTCCGTGTTCAAAGCCTCGAGGTTTTTTATGTTTTTTAGAGAGATCTCATTTTGCAAACTGTCCTTTAAAATAAATTGCGTTGTTTTCTTTTGAGCCCAATTGGTTTGGCTTGAAAGTAAAAGAGATAACACGAAAAAACACCAGAGATAGACTTTCATAAAGTCAAAACTAATAGATTTCTTTTGGATATGGGGCTCATAAATTTTAAAAAT
>NZ_JBDNAI010000100.1:0-2866 GCF_039768515.1 Wenyingzhuangia sp. | reverse complement strand
TAAAAAGCTGGAGAATTCACAATGCTTTTTTCCGTTAAATCTAAATTATAGTACGTCAATTTGTTATTGTTTTCTCTAACTACCATGATATCACGTCTTTTCCCATGAATCGTCAAGTCACCCGCTAAGCCAATTGCCTGAATTATAGAAACTTTATCCCTATCAATGATATATTGACCGGGTCGTCTAACTTCACCAAGTATAGAGATTCTAAAATTGACCAATTGAATATTTGCCTTTACATCAGGAATAAAAGGTCTCAACTTATTTTCCAAGTATTTTTCTAATTGGATCCTAGTTTTGCCTAGCACACTTATTTTTCCTAGTTGAGGGAAAAAGATATATCCGTTTAAATCAACCAAATAAGATTGCTGTTGTTGTTGACTTAAAGCAGACACACCTCCGGTGTTAAATGATGTTATGTATAGATTAAATGGCCTAGCAGCCTCGGGGTTGATCGATGAGATATTTATGGTTATCCTGTCATCTGGTTTTAATGTTGGTGCATTAAAATGAACCAAATCAGACTGAGCTACCATATCTTTTTGATCAAGATCTTGTAAATAAATAATGTCTCGTTTGGACGCACACGATAATGAGAGTCCTAAAATCAATAAAACGATTGAATAAGAAAAATACTTTCTGTTTTTCATCTAAAAAAATTTAATGACCAAATATAAATCATCTATAACAAAACCTACTAAACTGAAGGATTATTTTTGAGATTAATTAACACTAACAATAAGGTCTTAAACACATATCCGATATCTTTTTTTAAGGAGTATTCTTTTATGTATTTCTTATTTATCTTTATTTTTTTTTTCCATAACAACTTTTCTGTAACCTCTTTGTTCTTCTTTACATTGTTAAAAAACCTTGCTTCGTCATAAAAATATAAAGATGCAGGGCCTGTAATCCCCGGCTTTACTACTAACACAATTCTATCCTCTCCCTTTAACTTGTCTGCAAAACCCTCTAAATCTGGCCTTGGACCTACCATACTCATCTCACCCACTAGCACATTCCAAAGTTGTGGCAACTCATCTAATTTTGATTTCCTCAGAAAACATGAAAACGACAAAAACTCTTTCTTCGCATATAGGCTTCTTATTTTTATGATATTAAATTCTTCTCCATATTGTCCTATTCTTTTTTGAACGAATAAACCATTTTCACCTACAAACACATAAACAACCAACACCAATAAGAGCATCAAAGGAATAGTAACGATCAACCCTAAACTAGCCAAAGTAAGATCCATGACCCTTTTCACAAAAAACTGCCTAGTAGTTATCATTCAACTAATGTTTTAAAATCATGATAAAGGAGCAGTTATTATAACGTAAAGAACAACCATCTTTAATTACTTATTTAAAACTCTTTGACTATGTTAGAAAAAGTTTTTTTTACACTAACATCATCAAGAGATTCATACTTTTCTATTAGAGTATTTAACGCTTCCGAAGAAGTTTTATTATACACCAACATTCCTTTGCTAAAAAAATCTTTTTTATGAATAATAATTTTTTCATTAGGGTACGAAAGTGACTCGGATTTTTTTTCACCAGGTCTAATATCTGTATAAACAATATGGTCTTCTTTTAACTTTCTCCGTTCTAAAAAAGAAACCGCTAGGTCCTTAATAGACAAATGATTACCCATCTCTGATATCAATAAAGAATATGTTTTGATAGAAACAACATCCATCAACATCAAGCAAACTTGGTTTAAAGAAACAAAGTATCTTTCCATCGCTTTATTGACTACTTTAATTTTTGATGTTAATTTTAATTGTTTCTCCCAACTTGGTAAAACAGAGCCCTGTGTGCCGGGAATATTTCCAAAACGTATGACTTTAATAATCGTATCTGTCCTTTCTAAAAATTGTGTCAAATATATTTCTGCCATTCTTTTTGACACGCCCATCACACTTTTTGGATGTACAGCTTTATCTGTAGAAATAAATATAAAATCTCTAGTTTTAAACTTAATAGCGTTATCTACCATGTTTTTAGTACCAATAGTATTCACTTTAAAGGCCTGCTTCGGAAACTTCTCCAATAGAGGCACTTGCTTGTAGGCTGCAGCATGATAAACCAGATCTGGCTTGTATTTCAAAAAAACATTTTGCACACTTAATTCACACGTTACATCTAGCAATTGAATACTAAAATTGTTATACCCTCTGAGGATTAAAGACTGCTCCAACTCATACAGATTTGCCTCTGAATGATCAACTAAGATCAAAGTTTCCAATGAAGTTTGTAACAATAAAAGAGCGAGGTTTCTACCTATGGAGCCTGCTGCTCCAGTTAACAAAATTGTTTTATTTGAAAAACACGAGGTGTACTTTTCTTTCAGCGTTTCTCTAAATTTATCTTCTAATATTTCTTCTATTTTCATCAAAGACTAATTTTGTTGATAAATGGGTACGCCTTAGAAAGCATTATCATCCTTTTTAAACAACATTGACCAGGCAGTAATGAGGATAATTTTAACATCCAACATGAAACTCCAATTTTCAATATACCAAATGTCTGCTTCAGCTCTTTTGGCCATATCACTAACATGCTTAGTTTCGCCCCTTAAGCCATTTATTTGTGCCCAGCCTGTTACTCCTGGTTTGGCAAAATGGCGGAGCATAAATTTATCAATCAAACTTTTGTATTCCTCAGTATGCTTCAACATATGTGGTCTTGGTCCTACCAGAGACATTTGATTAAAGAAGACATTTACAATCTGAGGCAACTCATCAACACTTGTTCTACGCATAAATGCACCAAAACGAGTAATCCTTTTGTCTCCTTTTACCGCTTGCTTGTCATCACTCTCATCGTTTACCTCCATACTTCTGAACTTAAGACAT
>NZ_JBDNAI010000099.1:0-7570 GCF_039768515.1 Wenyingzhuangia sp. | reverse complement strand
GTTGGATTATGTATGATACAGATTTTGGCTTTGGACCCTTTTTTAATACAAATAATTTTAATGACGATACCCTTAGTTTTGCATTGAATCCCAACGGGCCAGGTTGGCCCAACCCACCTTGGTCTACCCTTTTGTTTAGAAGATTGACTACAAATATTGGATTTAGAAACACTTTTATAAACCGATACGCAGATGAACTAAACACTCGATTTTTATCTTCAAATGTGATTTCACATATCGATCAGATATACAATTCGATTCAACCTGAAATAAATGCTCATTATTCTCGTTGGAAATCCGACCCCTCTCTTGTTAATTTTGGTAATAATATTACCAATATAGAAGGATGGGTGGGGTACTATATCAATCTAATGAAAACGTTTGCTAGCAATCGGCCGGAAATTGTAAAAAATCATCTCAAATCTACATTTAATTTACCCAATATCCATTCAATAACCATCAAAAATCCTGCTATTTCTAAAGGATTTGTGGCAGTGAATGAAAATTTAAAAATTCAAGAATCGATATGGACCGGAGAGTATTTTCAAACGGTTCCTATACAGTTAACAGCAATTCCTGAGGTAGGTTTCGAGTTTTCTCATTGGACTGGAGATCTTTATTCTAATCAAGCAACGATAAACATTGACTTAAATGACTCTTTTCAAGTAATTCCAAATTTTGTCATCTCTATTACCGAGAAACCCCTGGTGATCAATGAAATTAATTATAAATCAAGTAGTGATTTTAATGCTGATGATTGGGTGGAGTTGTACAATCCGAATGCAGTTCCTTTGGACATCTCAAATTGGCAAATAAAAGATAACAATGATCAAAATATTTTTACCATTCCCAAAGGTACTTCCATTGAAGGAGATGGGTATTTAGTATTTGTCAAGGATGCTTCAAATTTTACTTCTGTCTATCCATAAATAACAAACTACATTGGAGAAATTGGTTTTGGATTTGGAACCTCTGATACTGTAAGGCTGTTTAATAAAGACAATGTTCTTCAAGATGAAGTAAGCTATACCAATGAATTACCTTGGTCAGATTGTGCAGATCAAACAGGGAATACCTTAGAATTAATGACCCCAAATTTAGACAATGCTTTACCAGAAAGTTGGAGTTGCACCAATCCTAATGGTAGCCCAAATGCTAAAAATAAGTCCAGACTTTCTTTTAACGAATACGTTACAACTGAGGTGAAAATTTATCCAAATCCCGTTCGAGATGAATTGTATATATCTGGGGTGTCGGGTCAATTTGAAGTTCAGGTGTTTACACTTACTGGGCAAGAAGTTTCTTGTGATACTGATACTTATAAAGTAGATGTACATAAACTAAAGAGAGGAATGTATTTTATAAAAATAAACAAAGACTCAGACACTACTCTTTTAAAATTTATAAAGTATTGATCTAATTTTTTAAAGCCTTGACTTTTCCCCACTTAAAACTTATCAAATAGCAACATTATAAGAACAGATGATTTATCAACTAGCACTGATAGCTAAAATCAGCCACTAAATTGTTAAAAGCAACCCGATTGTTTATTATTTTTACACATGGATTTATTTACTTCTGACAAGATCAAAAACATTCTTCCTTATGATGGGGTTACTCACTACCACGGAAAAATTTTAAATAAAAATCAATCTGACTTTTATTATAAAATCTTTATGGAAACCATTCAGTTTAAACCTGACGAAGCAATTATATTTGGTAAAAAAATAATTACCAAACGAAAAGTTGCTTGGTATGGAGAATCAGCATATTCATATACTTATTCTAAAGTAACAAAGCAAGCAAGTATCTTTACCAAAGAGTTGTTAGCATTAAAAGCTATTGTAGAAAAAGAAAGTGGAGAAACCTATAATTCATGTTTGTTAAATTTATATCATTCTGGAGAAGAAGGAATGGGATATCATTCCGATGGTGAGAAAATGCTGAAAAAAGAAGGAGCCATTGCTTCCGTATCTCTAGGCGCAGCTAGAAAATTCTCTTTTAAGCATAAAGAAAACAAACAAAGAATAGATGTTGTTTTAGAAAATGGCAGTTTATTGGTGATGAAAGAAGGAACTCAGAAAAATTGGTTACATAGATTACCACCTACCAAAAAAGTAAATGCACCTCGTATTAATTTAACTTTTAGAACGATAGAATTATAATTGTATACTTATTTTTATCAATTTTTTTTTCATTTGGATTCTAACAAACAAGCGACTGTAAATTTAAATAAATACATCAGCTCTTCAGGAATATGCTCTAGAAGTGAGGCTTAAAAATTCATCAATGAAGGGAGAGTTACCCCTAATGGGAAACCCACTCAATTAGGAAATAGAAAAGGTAAGAATGACTTGTAAAATTAGAGGGTAGAGACATTGTAAAGCCTCAAAATAAGATCCTGTATATTGCCCTAAATAAACCCGTAGGCATTGTTTATACTACCGATGATAGAGAACTAAAAACATCATTTGATGATACCTTTATCTTGCTATAGTTTTAAGTCTTTAAGTTTAGGGTGTTTTTACCATCGAAATAAAAACAAATTAGAAGCTAAATGACCTTTGTTTTTATTGTTTTAAGAATGTCCATTCGTTTTATGAGTTCTCTTGGGTAAAGTGTATTGTTTTTTATCAGTAGATTTGTAGGTGTAAATCGAAAAAAACAAGGTAATTTGCTTGTTTCAACGTTTTGTTTGGTTAGATCCTTTATGATTGCTGTGCATAATTAAATACAGACTTCAGTTAAAGAAAGTAAAACATGAATATAGATAGGTTTATCTTTTCATTAATTTTGTCAATAATCCTCGCGTTCTTAGCTCCAGGTGGTGCTGAATTATTACATATAAAGCAATTGACAACTGTAGGAGTTGGATTGATTTTCTTCTTCTACGGATTAAAATTATCATTTGATGAGGTTGTTCGGGGATTAAAAAGATATCAATTGCATATCATCATTCAGCTTAGTACTTTTTTATTGTTTCCATTGGTTGTATTGCTTTTTAAACCCATTTTGATAAGATTTGTCGGTGAAAATTTCTGGATAGGATTGTTTTTTTTGGCAGCGCTCCCTTCTACAGTCTCTTCCTCAGTAGTTTTAGTCTCTCTAGCCAGAGGAAATGTGCCTTGTGCAATTTTTAATGCTAGTGTCTCTGGTCTGATAGGGACTTTTTTAACTCCTATTTGGATTGGTCTTTTTGTGAGCCAACCTGGAGAGCTTTCACTTGGAGGTGTTTTTTTAAAATTATTTTTTCAGATTTTATTACCATTAGTTTTGGGTTTATTGCTAAATGCCAAATATGGTTTTGTTGTAAAAAAGAATAGTCAAAAGTTTGCTGCTTTTGATAAGATGATCATCCTCCTTATTGTCTATTCAAGTTTTTGTACTTCTATGCTGTCCAAAATATTCGATACAGTGAGTTGGTTTCAGTTATTCTGTCTCTTTGCTGTTGTGCTTTGTCTGTTTTGGATGGTCATAGGATTCCTATATTTTATTGCTCTAAGGTTTCATCTTTCTTTGGCAGACCGTATAACTGTAACTTTTTGCGGTACAAAAAAATCTTTGGTTCACGGTTCAGCAATGATTGATATTATTTTTAAAAGTAGTGTGCATGCAAGTTTATATTTGCTTCCTGTGATGCTTTATCACATTACTCAACTCTTTATTATATCTTCTTTAGCGAGTAAAATCAGAAAGAGTACCCCCTAAAAAGTTATATTTTTTTAGTCATTACGATTCCCTCAAGGATGTTGTGAATAATTTGTAATGTTAACAACATGTTTTCGACAAAAACTCTAGTCTTTAAAGCCAAAGTCGATGAACAAAATAATGATGCTACTGTTCCTAGCCCTATCTTCATGTATCGGAGAAGATATTGTAAATGACAGTGTCCCAGAACAGTTAAGAATTGTAAGTAATCTCCATCAATTAAGGGTTGGAGATGTTGTCAAATTAGAAGCTTCTTACTTCAACAGAGTAGGAGAAAAAGAAGATAAGAGGGTTTTATGGGAGAGTTCAGATTCTATTGTGATATCCATAGATACCATTACTACTTCTCTGACCGCAGCTTCAGAGGGTATTGCCACTGTTATTGCCAAAACATCAGGCATGTCAGAAGTGCTATCAGATCAATATCATGTAGCCGTTTTACCTGAGAAAGAAGAAGTTCTTGTTTTACCTGAACTCACAAAAGTAGGAACATTTGCTAAAGTATCTTCTTATGCCTCTGCCGGGGATTTTGAAGTTAAAAAAACATCATCAGGTATACAAATCCATTTGGCTAGTAATTATGTAGCAGATCAGAGCTTACCTGGTTTTGCTTTGTTTTTAACAAACAATCCAAATTCACTAGCAAACGCTCTACAAATAGATGCTTATGATGATGAAGACGGAGCTCACTACAAAGGCAGTTTCATTTACAGTATTGATGATCTAGGGTTGAATGATTATTCATATTTGGTTCAGTGGTGTAGGCCTTATTCTATTTTAGTGGGCCAAGCTTTAATAATAGATAAATAATTTCATGAAGTATTTGCAGTTTTTATTAACAATCAGTTTGGTGCTTACTTTTCAAATCAACTACGCCCAATGGGTAAAAGAAAAAGGTAATGGATATTATAAAATAACAGCATGGACCCTGGTAGCCGACAAGCATTATACCAGTTCAGGAGCTATTGATTCAAATGCAACAAGAGGTAATTTCACGTTTAGTTTGTATGGCGAATATGGAGTTACCAATAAAATAGATGTATTGTTGTATTTTCCCTTGTTTACAAGAATTTACCAAAACACACAGGTCTCTAAAACAAAGGGGAATGTTTTGCAAGAGGGACAGGCTTTTAATGCTATTGGTGATGTAGATTTGGGTCTTCGATATTCTTTGTTCAAAAAGAAGTATTTAGCGGTCTCTACTACTTTAAAGATGGGGTTACCAACAGGAAGAGATAATGCAGGTAGTGATGGAAGTTATCAGACAGGAGATGGAGAATTTAATCAACTTTTTCAGTTAGATATTGGAACTTCTTATCAATTGTATTCTGAACCTTCTTACACAAAAGCCTATGTTGGATTTAACAATAGGACTCAAGGTTTTTCTGACGAATTTCATTTAGGAGTAGAAACTGGTGTAAAGTTTTGGCGTAAATTATGGGGTGTCGGTAGGCTAAACATCGTCAAATCTTTTAGTAATGGCACGTTATCTGTTCAAAATGCACAAGGAAGTATTTTTGCAAATAATGTTGAGTATGTAAGCATTGGAACCGAAGTGGCTTATGATATAGTTCACAACATAGGAGTATCTCTAACCTGGGCAAACGCCATTTCGGGACGTATCATCTACGCAAATCCTTCCTGTAGTCTAGGTGTTTTTTTGGATCTGAAGTAATGGTGCTTGTACTGTTTTAATGAGGATACCAATTTGTAAGATTCTTGTTCATTGTATAGATAATTGCTTGGCACTGCATAACGACTTTAGTTTTTTTTTTTGATTTGTGTCATTTCGTAATTATTTGCCTCTATGAGATTGTTTTTCTTTGATGAGCATCTCAAATTTGTTCGTTACGATGGTTATTTTACTTTTCTTTAACGCTTGTTCCTAACAAAGTGTTATTTTTGTCGTTATGAAATTTAAGATAGAAGCACTAGATCCCCAAAGTAAAGCGAGAGCAGGAGAAGTAACGACCGATCACGGTGTGATTCAAACCCCAATATTTATGCCTGTGGGAACCATGGGTACCGTCAAAGGTGTGCATCAACGTGAGTTAAAGGAAGAGATCAACCCCGATATTATATTAGGGAATACTTACCATTTGTATTTAAGACCAAAAACAGATATTATCGAGGCTGCTGGAGGATTACATAAATTTATGAATTGGGATCGTCCTATTTTAACAGATTCGGGAGGTTATCAGGTTTATTCTTTATCGGGTCGTAGAAAAATTAAAGAAGAAGGAGTTAAATTTAAGAGTCATATTGATGGTTCATATCATTTCTTTTCACCAGAAAATGTTATGGAAATCCAACGAAAAATTGGAGCAGATATAATCATGGCTTTTGATGAATGTACTCCTTATCCTTGTGATTATAACTACGCAAAACGATCGATGCACATGACCCATAGATGGCTAAATAGATGTATCAATCATTTAGAAAAGACACCCTATACTTATGATTATGCCCAGACCTTTTTTCCAATTGTACAAGGAAGTACCTATACAGATTTGAGAAAACAATCGGCAGAGTATATTGCAAATGCAGGAGCGGAAGGAAACGCTATTGGAGGATTGTCTGTAGGAGAGCCCGCAGATGAAATGTATGCTATGACCGATGTGGTTTGTAGTATTTTACCAGAGGACAAACCTAGATATTTAATGGGGGTAGGAACACCTATTAATATCCTCGAAAACATCGCTTTGGGTGTGGATATGTTTGACTGTGTGATGCCGACACGTAATGCACGTAACGGAATGTTGTTTACTTCCCAGGGACACATCAATATCAAAAATAAGAAATGGGAAGATGATTTCTCACCAGTGGATCCCGCTGGCATTACTTGGGTAGATACAGAGTATTCAAAAGCCTATTTGCGTCACTTATTCGTCTCTAACGAATTTCTGGGAAAACAAATTGCAACCATACACAATTTAGGATTTTATCTTTGGTTGGTAAGAGAAGCCAGAAAACACATTGTGACAGGAGATTTTAGAGAATGGAAAGACAAGATGGTAAAGCAAATGGACAATAGACTGTAAACTTGAGAATTTTAGATAAATACATACTGTTCAGATATTTAAAGTCGGTATTTTTTACCCTTTTTATTTTGATACCCATTGCGGTTGTGATTGACGTGTCAGAAAAGGTAGACAAGTTTTTAAGACATGATGATTTGACATTTCTGCAGATCATTAAAGAATATTATCTGAATTTTATCTTGTATTACGGAAACACTTTCTTGCCCTTAGCTACATTTATAGCCTGTATCATGTTTACGTCTAAGTTAGCAAACAATACTGAAGTCATCGCTATCAGTAGTGCTAATATTTCTTTTACTCGTTTTTTGAGACCCTATTTTATTGGGGCAACTATTCTAGCAGTACTTGCTTTAGGAATGAATCATTTTGTTGTTCCCAATGGAAATGAAGTTAGAAATGAATTTGAAGCAACCTATATTTTGTCTAAAAAAGGAAACAGATCATTTGTAAAGAATTTTAATTTGCAGTTAAATGATAGTGCAAAAATTTTTATGAAAAATTTTAGTGTGTTGAATAATAAGGGTTATAATTTTTCTTACACTGAATTTGAGGACACAAAAATAGCCTACAGAATTGTTGCTGAAAATGTCACTTGGAATGAGGAGAAAGGAACCTTTAAGCTCTCAAAGTTTAGAGAACGTTTTGTGTATGCGGATAGGGATTCTATAACCAATGGAATAGACACACTCATGACATTAGATTTTACTCCAGATGATTTACTGATTTCAGGTTCTAAATCAATGGATTTAACCTCAGACAAGCTGATAGATTTTATTGAAAAATCTGAACGAAGAGGAATTAAAAATTTAAATGCGTATTAT
>NZ_JBDNAI010000098.1:0-3504 GCF_039768515.1 Wenyingzhuangia sp. | reverse complement strand
TCTCAAACCTTTAATTTGTACAAAAAATTAACGATTTGACCCTATTGAAGGAAAAAATATATTTATTAGATTCCGCTAATTAATTTTTATTAAGATCTACTCGTTAGACAATAGTTCTTTCATATGCTTTATAATAGTGTTGTCTGTATATATTTTCTGTATCTGCTCTTGATAACAATTGGTGAAAAGTTCACTTTTGTATAAATCTCCAAAAATAGTTTTTTGCTTAATAAAAGCTAGTGGATCAGATTTAGTTTGTTTTGCGGCTAAATGCAGTTGTTCGCTAAGTGTGTCTATTATATCTATAGGTTGTCCATTTTGATTGATCTTTTTGTCACAGGAGTAACACCAGGCAGCAATCACTAAAGTGGCTAATTTTATACTTCCCCCAACAGCTAAATTTTCATGAATCGTAGAAATTAAGAACTTAGGAAGCTTAGCAGAGCTTTCCATACATATCCGATTTACACTATCCTTAATATTTGGATTACCAAAGCGATCTAAAAGACTTTTTCTATATGCTACAATGTCAATGCCCTCTATGTTGCCTAAAATAGGGGCTGCTTCTTTATCTAGAAATGTTTGTAAATAAGAGGCAAAAAGTTCGTCTTCTACACATGAATTAATAGTTGGGTGGCCGTACAGAATACCTAAAAGCCCCAAAACTGAGTGCCCTGCGTTAAGCATTCTCAACTTCATTTTCTCGTAAGGTGCTACATCAGAAACAAATTGGACGCCTACCTTTTCAAATTCAGGTCGACCAGAAGAAAACTTATCCTCCACAACCCATTGAATGAATGGTTCACAGGTAACCGGCCATGTGTCTTTTAAATGATAGTCCTCTTCAAGCATATCAATATCTGAGGTAGCGGTAATAGGTGTAATACGATCTACCATACTATTTGGAAAACAAACCTCTTTAGCAATCCATTTGGCTAATTCAGGATCCTGTACTTCTGCAAAAGAGAGTAGCATCTTCCGGGTCATATCTCCATTGTGCTCAATATTATCACAAGATAAAATGGTTAATGCAGTCAAGCCTCGGTCACGACGTAGTTTCATGGCTGCTGTTAAAAACCCAAATATGGTTTTGGGTTCTTGGGGGTTTCGAATTTCATCTTGTATCTCTAAATTATCAAAGTTAAATTCTCCAGTGGCAGGATCAAAATTATAGCCTCCTTCGGTAATTGTGAGAGAAATAATTTTTGTGCTACTAAAAGCCATGCGTTCAATAACGGCTTCAGGGTCCTCCACACCTAGTTCAAAATCTACAATAGATCCTATGACTTCTGGAACTATTTCTCCATTAGGATGTTTCACAATTAAGGTGTAGAGATAGTCTTGATTTATGAGTGCTTCTTGTATTTTACGGTCTCCTTCACGTAGGCCTATTCCGCAAATTGAAGTGCTTGCTCCTTCTTTTTTTAGCAAATGTACGTAATATGCTAAGTGTGCTCTGTGAAAGCCTCCTACACCAATATGTATTATATCAATATCCTGATTTGTCCTGGAGTAAGATGGAACAGGCATTCGATTTTCTATCTCAATTAGGTTTAACTGATTTAGTTTTATAGGTGTATTCATCTTAAATAGTTGTAGTTTGTTTCCCGCGTTTTAATGCCCAATAAGCAGATACAAAGTATATAACAGTACAAATGAATCCATAGTCATAGAATAAATCACGGTTTTTTATATAATCTGTCTCAAGATCACTCCCAAATAATACATTACATGCCAATCCTAGAGTAATGATTAATGCTGTTATTGCAAGAAATTTTAAACCCTTAGACAACAAAGAGATATCTTTAATTAAAGGTCTTTGTTCTTTTTCTTGTTGCTCTTGAAAACTTTCTATAGCCAGACTTCGAAGTTCCTCCTCTTTTTCATGTGCTGCATACTTTTTCTTAGCGCCATACCTGGAGGCAAGAAAGGTATACACTGCTATTGTAAAAAACCAAGTAGGGATAAACAAGTAATAAAAAGAAATGACGTCCAAAGCGTTTAAGCCAAAACCAAAAAATAAACCCAATCCCCATGAAGCAACCGCAGGCATGCTAAAACTAAGTCCCCGATAAAAAGACCAATATCTGGTATAGCCTATTCTAGGAAAAATTTGATGCTCTGCGAAAACAATTGCCCCAACAGGAACCACAAGAAGTCCTGCATAAGTTAGTAATGGTAATATTTGTGAAAATACAAAGGGAAAACAAGCAATAACAACGGTAACCAATCCAACTATAATAGTTGTTTTCTGTCGAGAATGATTATAAAAAATAGCCTGAGCAGCTAAACCTGCTCGGTATAAATTTGTAATAGCTGTTGTCCATCCAGCTACAATTACAATCACAAATCCAGATAATCCAAGGGCGTAATATGCTACATCTCCTGGGTCAAGCGATACAATAGACTTTCCTAAAATAACGGCAGCACCTGCCCCCATAATTCCGGCTGCTATCCAAGCCACATAATGGCCAAACATCATGCCTGTACTGGATGCGTATGCATAATTCTTCTTTTTAGCGAACCTGAGCAAGGCCATGTCCACTAATCCAAAATGAGTAATCGTATTAGCAGCCCAGCCAAAACCAATGACTTCTACCAATCCAATGCCTTCATTTCCCTCGCTGTTTATGCCAGTCCATACACTTTGATCTCCCAATGTCATTAAATCTGACAGCCCTGCCGGCAATGTTTTACCCAAGATGTCCAATGACAAAGCAGGTAAAAGAACCATTGCTCCACTTGTAAACATTACAAAAAGCCAAGGGGCGCACAAACTAGAAAAATCCGAGACTGCGTTAAAGCCATAAAGGGCAATGGATACAACTACTATTCCGACTGCAATAACAATTAAAATAAACCATGCATTGGTGGGATACCAATTGAGCTGGGCTGGAATATTAAAAGCAAATCGAACAGCGGTAGAAGATACGGTGATCATTGCTGCAGAAATAACTGAAAATATAATGACATTAGCCCAATTGTATAGCTTAGTCATGGAATCTCCTGCGATCTTATTTAAATAAGTGTACAGACTTAATCGGGTGTCTACCGCTATAGGAGATGTAATAAATCTCCAGCTCAAAACGGCAAGAATATTACCTATCAAAAGACCAAAGATAATATCAATAGTCTTAGCTCCTAGCGCTACAAAAGTAGCACCAATAACAAATTCTGTTGCTGCAACATGTTCAGCAGCATACAAACCAGCAAAGTGAGTCCAATCGTGAAGTCTATGTTTTGCTACTGGTAATTGTTCTTCATCTATTGATTCAAATTGTTTGTTGTTTTCGGTGGAATGCATCTATTGGTGTGGTTCTGTTTGTGAAATTTTATATAAAGAATGTTACACTAAAACTTTTTCATTTTTATGCCAACCTTGACGAGTTCCTTTTTCATCCATCAAAATCCATTGGTCGAGATTTAAATATCTAGCGATATGAGCTAGAGTATTTCCTCGAACCAATTTAGTGCGAGCTATAGTAAGAAAACCTTCTTGTTTAC
>NZ_JBDNAI010000097.1:0-11307 GCF_039768515.1 Wenyingzhuangia sp. | reverse complement strand
TGTAGAAAACAAATCTGGGGTAACGTCATTAATGATAAACTCATTCTCATCTAAAAGTTCGAATCTATCTTCATTTTTCACCTCACCTAGCACCTCCTCAAATTCAACCTCAATATCATGAACCGCTATTGTAGCATCTTCAAAATTCTGATCTGTTGTTTTTCTCGGGGCAAACACAACATCCTCTTCGTCTTCAAACAATTGGTGGACAACTTTTTCTTCTCCAGCAGTTTCTCGTGCAACAGGATTGATTTCCTTTTTTACATAGGGCTTTTCTTCTTCAAAATTATAATGAGCGGTTTGCTCTGTGTTTAAGGTGTGGTATACTTTTTTCACCTCTGTATTGGTGATATCTTTTTGTTGGTCTATGGCAAAACCAGTAGCCACAACGGTTACAGAGAGGGCATCTCCTAGGGCATCATCTTCACCAACTCCCATGATAATATTGGCTTCGTACCCAGCTTCTTGTTGTATAAAGTCGTTTATTTCTCCTATTTCATCTAACGTCACTTCAGCTTCACCGGAGACAATCAATAACAAAACATTTTTAGCACCCCTAATTTTATTATCGTTTAACAGTGGTGAATCCAACGCTTTCATAATGGCATTTTGAGCTCTATTTTCACCTGCTTCTTTTGAGGACCCCATAATAGCAGTTCCACTATTAGACAAAACAGCTTTGGCATCATGTAAATCTATATTCTGTTTGTAATGATGCGTAATGACTTCCGCAATTCCTCTAGAGGCCGTAGACAACACCTCATCCGCTTTTGAAAACCCTGCTTTAAATCCTAAATTCCCATATACTTCTCTTAATTTGTTATTGTTAACAACAATTAATGAATCTACATTTTCTCTAAGCTCATCAACCCCTTTTTGAGCTTGTTTTGCTCGCATTCTACCTTCAAACTGAAACGGTATCGTAACAATCCCAACTGTTAAGATATCCATTTTTTTTGCAATGCTCGCAATGATAGGTGCGGCACCAGTACCTGTACCACCTCCCATACCAGCAGTAATAAAAACCATTTTAGTTTGGGAAGTCAACATTTTTCGAATTTCCTCAATACTTTCTTGTGCAGCTTTTTCACCAACTTCAGGATTTGCTCCTGCCCCCAACCCAGAAGTTAAACTTACTCCTAATTGAATTTTATTAGGAACTGGACTATTTTGCAAAGCCTGTGCATCTGTGTTACAAATCACAAAATCAACCCCTTTGATGTCTTGGGAAAACATGTGATTTACGGCATTACTACCTCCTCCACCAACTCCTATGACTTTGATAGAACTAGATTGTGTTTTTGGCATATCAAATGCTACATTATTAAATGGTGTGTCGCTCATTATATATATGGGATTTATATGGGTTTTATTATTCTGCTTCGTTTAAAAAATCTTTTAACCCAGAAGTAAATTTATCTAGCCACGATTTTTTAGAAATTGTTTTCTTTTGTTCAACAACCCTCTCAGGTTCTTGCTCTACTTCCATTTCATACGCTTCTTCAATTTTCTCTTCAACCTTCTCAAAATCAGGATCTTCAAGCTCTTCTTTTTTTATGTTTTCTAACCCTTTCATTAGCAAACCAACAGCTGTTGCAAATACTGGACTAGACAAAGACTCATCTGAACCTCCTGCCAAATGCTCGTTTGGATAACCAATTCTAGTATCCATACCTGTAATATATTCTACCAACTGCTTAAGATGTTTGACTTGAGCTCCACCTCCTGTCAAAACAATTCCAGCAATTAATTTTCTATTTTGTGATTCGTGTCCGTGATTTTTTATTTCTAAATACACTTGTTCAATAATCTCACTCACTCTAGAATGGATGATTTCAGATAATCTTCTTAGAGTAATCTCTTTGGGCTCACGTCCTCTCAGCCCTGGAATAGAAACAATTTCATTTTCCTTATTTTCTCCAGGCCAAGCTGAACCAAATTTAAGTTTCAACAACTCTGCTTGTTTTTCTATGATCTGAAGCCCTTCCTTTATGTCATTGGTAACTACGTTTCCTCCAAAAGGAATTACGGCAGTATGACGGATAACTCCGTCTTTGAAAATCGCCAAGTCTGTGGTTCCTCCTCCAATATCAATCAATGCCACTCCTGCTTCTTTCTCTTCATCACTTAAAACAGCTTCAGCAGAAGCTAGCGGTTCCAAAGTAATACTAGACAGTCCAAGACCTGAATTTGTTACGCACCTCCCTATGTTTTTGATCTGAGAAACTTGACCGACCACTACATGGAAATTTGCTTCTAACCTTCCTCCATACATTCCTACAGGCTCCGAAATATCAGCTTGGCTATCTACTTTGAAATCTTGCGGCAATACATGGATAATTTCTTCTCCTGGCAACATCACCAATGTGTGTACCTGGCTGATCAAATGATCAATGTCTTTTTCCTCTATCACATCTTCTGCATCTTGTCTAGTGATGTAATCGCTATGATGGATGCTTCTTATGTGATGCCCAGCAATACCAACAGTAACAGTATCAATTTTTAGTCCTGATATATTCTCAGCTTCCTCAACTGCTTGCTGTATAGATTGTATGGTTTGTGTGATGTTATTGACAACACCTCTTTTTACGCCAAGACTTTTTGCTTTCCCTATCCCTAGCACTTCAATTTTACCATACTCGTTCTCACTACCTATCATGGCAACAATCTTTGTTGTTCCGATATCTAGTCCAATAGCAATGCGGTTATTTTCCATTTTTACCTTATTTTGAGCACACAACTTGATTGTTGTACTGTAAATCTATTTTTTTAAAAGTAGCAGACAAACTATCATTTTCCATGTAGTTATAAAACACTTTTAACTTCTTAATTTTTTGAGCGGTGTTAATTAATTCGCCAAACAATACTTGTTGATGGTTGAATCTGGTTTGCAACCAGTAACCTTGTTCGTCTTTCTTAATGGTCACCACTAACTTCCTTAAAAACATATCGTCATGTATTCTTTGAACAAGTGGAAACACCTCATCTGTATTTATATAACCGTTTTGGTTGTTTAAAATAGGGACTCTAGCTGAATAAACTTCAGACATTGGCATTTTCTTACCCTCCGAATCAATATAAAAAACTCCCTGTTTGTTATACTCTCGAGCAAATGGTTTGCGTTGTACAACACTAACTCTAAAATCTCCTACAACACCTAACGACACCTCTACACGTTGGATCATAGGGTGTGTTTCTACTCTTTGCTCCAACTCTTGTAAATTTATTAATGATTTTGATTGGTTTACAACTGTCCTACCTTTTTGTATTAACAAGTTATTAACCATTTGATGTGTCAAAAACAACGGATCTGTATCTGCAAAAACAACTTCAACCTCTTTTACTTTTCGCATCCTATTCCTTTTAGAGGTAAAACCCAAAACAAACACGATTAATACGAAGAATAAAATAGTCTTTATGTATACCCAATATTTTTTCATTATCAAGAGACTTTTTTTTCTTTTCGATCATCCAAAGCCGCTTTCACTTCTTCAGCCAAAACACCAATATCACCGGCTCCTAACATCACAATTACTGTTGCGTCTGTACTCTTGATATCATTTACCGTAGCCGATTTGGTCTTTAACGATTTCTTTTTATGCCTTATTTTATTTAGTAGCCATTTCGAATCTACCCCCTCAATCTGAACCTCTCTTGCTGGATAAATATCTAGTAAAATTACCTCATCAAAACTTGACAAACTCCTAGCAAAATCGTCAGCAAAATCTCTCGTCCTGGTATATAAATGAGGCTGAAATATCACCAATACTTTTTGATCTGGATACATTTCTCTTACCGTGTTTTCTACGGCCTCAATCTCTGCTGGATGATGTGCATAATCATCAATCAAAACCAAATCATCCTGTTTTATTTTATAAGAAAATCTTCTTTTGACTCCTTTGTATGAACTCAAAGCCTCTTTAATTTCTTCTAAACTTAAACCCTGTTTTTCTGCCATAGCAATTGAGACCAAAGCATTGGAAACATTGTGTCTTCCTGGCAAATGAAAGATTATATCCCCGATAAATCCATTTGGAGTTTTTACATCAAACACAAAAGAACCTTTCTCAATTCTCACTCGCTGAGCAATATAATCTGCATTTTCTTCCACTGCATACGTAAGCCCGTTGACAGGGAGTCCTTTTTTAACAATCAAGGTGTCGGATACTTTACCTGCAAAATCTTTGAATGATGCTTCTAAAGCCGATTGCTCTCCATAAATATCCAAATGGTCAGCATCCATATTAGTGATACAGGCTACATTTGGGGATAATTGCAAAAAAGAGCGATCAAACTCATCAGCTTCCACAACTGAGATCTTATCTCTTCCCAAGATTAAATTGGAATGATAATTTTCGGTTATACCGCCCAAAAAAGAAGTTGCTTGCGTTCCACAAACATGCATGATATGTCCTAATATAGAGGATGTCGTTGTTTTTCCATGGGTTCCCGCAACAGCGTAACATATGGTGTTTTTTGTGATCAACCCTAAAAGGGCCGCTCTTTTTAATACTTGAAATCCTCGCTGCCTGAAATTGGTTAATATTTTACTGTCCTCCGGAATCGCAGGGGTATAAACTACTAATGTTTTGTCAAGTTGTAAAAAAGGTGCTTCAACAGATACAATGTCATCTACAAATGAAATTGCTACCCCTTGTTCACGCAAACGATTGGTAACTTCGGTTGGTGTCTTGTCATACCCTGAAACCTGTTTGCCATTGGCAACAAAATAGCTAGCAAGGGCACTCATTCCGATACCTCCTATTCCAACAAAATAAATATTATGTATTTTACTTAATTCCACTTGGCTATTTTTTCTATTTCCTCTACAATATTTATCGTCGCTTCGGGCTTTGCTAAACCTTTCATATTATCGCACATTTTGTTTACGCTGTCTTGATTTTGCAACAAATATTTTACTTTGGATATTAAATTTTCCTTTTCAGCTTCCTTCAACATAATCGCTGCATTTACATCTACTATTGCTTTGGCATTTTTGGTTTGATGATCTTCTGCTACGTTAGGTGAGGGTATAAAAATAACTGGCTTTGCAACAATACACAGTTCAGAAACTGAACTCGCTCCTGCTCTAGAAATAATTATATCAGCTGCCGCATAGGCCAAGTTCATTTCTGATAAATAAGCGTGAGTCTGAACTCCTTCCTGTTCATCATAGTTTTTATAATCATCAATGTAAAACTTCCCTGTTTGCCATATGATCTGCATATCCATTGCCAATAAATTCTTCAACTGATTTTTGATCATTTTATTGATCGCTCTAGCGCCTAAACTTCCACCTAATACTAACAACGTTTTTTTTCTATCATTCAATTTAAAAAACTGCTGTGCTTCCTCTCTCTTGGATGAAGCCTCTAGTACATCTTGCCTTACAGGATTTCCTGTTTGTATAATTTTATCCTTTGGGAAATATTTTTGCATGCCTTGATAAGCTACACAAATCTTGTCTACCTTACTTGATAATATTTTATTGGTAATCCCTGCGTAAGAATTTTGTTCTTGTATCAGACATGGAATCCCTTTTCTACTTGCAGTATACAATATAGGACCGCTCGCAAACCCTCCTGTACCAACAACAACATCGGGTTTAAAATGACGAATAATTTTTCTAGATTTCCAAATACTATTGATCAACTTGACAGGAAAAAGCAAATTTCTCGAGGTAAAACTTCTATGCAGGCCAGAAATCCAGAGTCCTTTTATAGAGTAACCCGCCTGAGGCACCTTCTCCATCTCCATTTTATCTAGGGCCCCTACAAATAGAAATTCAGCATCTGAATAACGAAGTTTCAATTCGTTAGCAATGGCAATAGCTGGATATATATGTCCACCTGTACCCCCTCCGCTAATCAATATTTTTTTAGTATTGCTCTTCATCATGACTCTTCAACTTCCTTTAATCCATATAATTTTTCAAGAGGATCCTCACTCTGTGTTGCCAAATCTTCTTCGGTGATATTTGCACTTGCAGAAACACTCAACACCATACCTATAGCTAGACAAGTCATCCAAATAGAGGTCCCTCCACTACTTATTAAAGGCAATGTTTGACCCGTAACTGGCCCTAAATTAGTAGCAACCATCATGTTAATTATCGCTTGAAAGACGACGGGCATTCCCACACCAACAACAAGCAGCTTCCCAAACACCGTCCCAGCCTTTTTAGCCACAACATAAATTCTAAACATCAGCAGAAAATAGGCCAACACAACCACTCCAGCGCCAAACAATCCGTACTCTTCTACGATAATGGCAAATATAAAATCTGAGGATGATTGAGGTAAAAAATTCTTTTGGACACTTTTGCCAGGGCCCTTACCTGTCAAACCACCAGTAGCAATCGCTATTTTTGCATTCTCTACTTGATAACCTTCCTTAGCCTCTTGGTCTGAGAAAGATTCTATCCTACTCACCCATGTATCTACTCGGTTAGGCATCAATCCTGGAAATGCTTTTGCTGTCAATCCAAATAGCATCAGAAGAAGGACCCCGGCACCTATAATTCCTGCTAAATATTTTACAGGATACCCACCTACAAAGCACAAAAATACAATCATCGTAAAAACGATGGCAGTCGTTGAAAAATTTGCTGGCAAAATAAACATCAAAACCAAAGCAATGGGCAACCACAAACGCCATAAACTCTCCTTGAGATCAATAAGTTCCTCTTTCCTTTTGGCTAAGTATCTTGCTGTAAAAACCATCAACACCAAACCTGCTAAAGTGGAAGTTTGAAACCCCACACCAATGATAGGAATTCTTATCCAACGTGCTGCGTTGGCTCCGCCTATTGTAGTCCCTTGTGCTAATGTGACTATTAACAAAATAATGACCAAAGGAATCATAACAAGCGAAACACCACTGAAGTAACGATAGGGCACCCTGTGAACAAAAAGCATAATTGCAAACCCCAAGACCAACAACACTGCATGCTTGATTAAAAAGCCAACAGTCGTTCCATTTCCTGCTACATAAACCAAATTGGTACTCGCACTATATACTGGCATAAATGAAAACAAGGCCAGTACCGCAACTAGCGACCAAATAAAGAGGTCACCCTTGATATATGATTTGATTTTTTGTAACAGTGAACTCATCTTATAAATTTCTTACTGCGTCTTTAAATTTTCTTCCTCTATCCTCGTAATTTTCAAACAAGTCAAAACTTGCACAAGCTGGTGATAATAAAACGTTATCTCCTTTCTCGGACAATTTGTAAGCGACCCTAACCGCTTCATCAGCACTTGTGGTTTCTTCTATAAAATCAACAATACCCCCAAACGCATTCTTTATTTTCGAATTGTCCAGCCCTAAACAAATAATGGCTTTTACTTTCTCTCTAACCAAAGGGTATAAATCTGAATAATCATTCCCTTTATCAACACCTCCAACAATCCAAACCGTTGGATGGTTCATACACTCTAAGGCATAAAAAACAGCATTTACATTGGTTGCTTTGGAATCGTTGATATAGCTTACACCATTGACCTTCAATACCTGTTCTAATCTATGCTCTGCCCCTTCAAAATTTTGTAGAGATTCCAAAATATTTTGTTTTCTGGCTTTCAGCAGTTGTGCTGCTAAAGAGGCTGCCATGGTGTTTTTTGTGTTATGTTTTCCTTGTAAGGGTAGCTTTGATGTGCTCATTCTTAATTCTTCTTTATTTATATTAATTACGATATCATTTTGATCTAAATAGGCTCCATACGCTAAGGTTTGTAAAATAGAAAATGGAACCAGTTGTGCTTTTGGGCGATATTTTTCTATCCCTCCTATAATTGCAGGATCATCTGCGTCATAGATTAAAAAGTCCGATGCTTTTTGATTTTTAGTGATCTTAAACTTTGACGCTATGTAATTGTCAAATTTATGATTGTACCTGTCTAAATGATCAGGTGTTATATTGGTAATGATTGCAATGTGAGGTCGAAAAGAAATAATCCCATCTAACTGAAAACTACTCAGCTCTAACACATATTGATCAAAATTGTACTGAACAGTTTGCTTTGCAAAACTTTTGCCAATATTACCCGCAACACCAATATTGAAACCGTTTTGTTTCAACAAATGATGGGTCAACATTGTCGTAGTTGTTTTACCATTAGACCCCGTGATACCGACTAGCAAAGCATCACTATAATTGGCTGCAAACTCAATTTCTGAAATGACTGGAATTCCGCTCTTCTTAATGTTTTTTACAAAAGCAATGTGATCAGGAATTCCTGGACTCTTAACTACGATGTCTGCATTGCAAATTAATTCTTCCGTATGTTTTCCTGTCTCATATTCAATACATTCCTCCTTTAATTGTTGTTCATATTTTTTTAGGATCACAGATTTATCTGACACAAAAACATCCATTTCTAACTTTTTAGCTAAAATGGCTGCTCCTATACCGCTTTCGCCTGCTCCTAAAACAACAACTCTTTTCATGTTTGACAATCTTATCTAATATCTTTATTTCCTTATCTCATCTTTAAGGTTACTACGGTAAATACTGCTAATAAAATACCTGCTATTAAAAACCTGGCTACAATTTTACTCTCGTGATATCCTTTCTTTTGATAATGATGATGTAATGGTGCCATCCTAAAAACTCTCCTTCCCTCTCCAAATTTTATCCTTGTGTATTTAAACCAAAAAACTTGAATGATGACTGACATATTTTCTACTAAAAAAACTCCGGCCAATATAGGGATCAATAGTTCTTTTCGTACTGCAACTGCAATAACAGCAATAATTCCTCCAATGGTCAAACTACCCGTATCCCCCATAAAAACTTGTGCTGGATAAGTATTATACCATAAAAAACCGATCAAGCCTCCAGCGAAAGCACTAATATACACCGTCATTTCTCCAGAATTTGGTATGTACATGACATCTAGATAATCTGAAAAAATGATATTACCCGAAACCCATGTAAACACGCCTAAAACAACCACTATTATAGTAGAAGTCCCTGCCGCCAAACCATCAATACCGTCTGTTAAATTTGCCCCATTAGACAATCCAGTAACAATAAATATTACGATTGGAATAAAAACCAACCAAGTATAATCTGCCGCACGATCTCCCATCCAACTGATCACAGAACTATAATCGAATTCATTATTCTTTAAAAATGGGATGGTCGTTTTTGAAGATTTCATCTCCTCTCCAAATAAATGTATATTGGCTATCTTTTCAGAAAAAGGCAACTCCTCTTTCATGGTCACTCCAGGATGAAAATACAATACAGACCCTACAAATAGACCAAGACCTACTTGACCCAAAACTTTAAATTTACCTTTTAAGCCTTCTTTATCTTTTTTAAACACCTTTATGTAATCATCTAAAAACCCTATGCTTCCCATCCATAAAGTGGTAATAATCAAAACAATGATATAAATGTTCTCTAATTTTGAAAATAAGAAAACTGGTATTAAGGTCGCGAGAATAATCATGATTCCTCCCATGGTTGGAGTTCCAGCCTTTTGCACCTGACCCTCAAGTCCTAAGTCTCTTATGGTTTCTCCTATTTGCTTCTTTCGTAAATAATCTATCAATCTTTTTCCATAGATGGTAGACAACAACAAAGAAGTCATAAACGCCAATCCAGAGCGAAAAGTAATAAACTGAAATAAGCTTGCCCCAATCAGTTGATATTCGTTTTCTAAGTAATCAAATAAGTAGTATAACATTATTTATGTAGGGTTTCAAAAGTTTCTATTAATATCTCTCGGTCATCAAAATGAGTTTTTACACCATTGATTTCTTGATAGGTTTCATGCCCTTTTCCTGCCACTAAAATCACATCTCCTTTTTTTGCGAATTTTACTGCTGCTTTGATGGCTTGCTTTCTATCCGAAATCGTCAATACTTTATGTACCTTTTCACCAGTGACCCCTGCCTCCATCTCTTCTAAAATTGAATCAGGATCTTCAGTTCTTGGATTGTCTGATGTCAAAATTAATTGATCACTTAATTCCGCAGCAATAGCTGCCATTTTTGGTCTTTTAGCAATATCTCTATCTCCTCCACAACCCACAACTGTAATGATATTGCTACCATTATTTGCTATATCCTTAATAGTGCTTAAGATATTTCTTAACGCATCTGGTGTATGGGCATAGTCTACTACGCTTATAATTCCAGTATCAGATCTTCGGTACTCAAAACGACCCTCTACACTTTTTAGTTGACTTAAGGCTGTTAACAAGTCTATTTCTACCACACCTAACAAACTTGCAACCCCGTAGATAGCTCCTAAATTTGAAGCATTAAACCCTCCGACAAGCTGTACCCAAACCTCATGCTGATTGATTTTTAATAACATACCAGAAAAACTCTTTTCTAATATTCTTACCTTATAATCTGCCAATGTTTTTTGGGAATATGACTTTTTAGCCGCCTTTGTATTTTGCAGCATGATCTGCCCGTTTTTATCATCAACATTCGTTAGAGCAAAAGCTGATTTTGATAAATGATCAAAAAATAATTTTTTAACATCTCGATACTCCCCAAACGTTTTATGGTAATCTAAGTGATCGTGGGTAATATTGGTAAAAACACCCCCATCAAAATCCAACCCAAATGCTCTTTCTTGATGAATTCCATGAGAACTCACTTCCATAAAACAGTATTCAACACCGGCTAAAACCA
Source organism: Wenyingzhuangia sp. (assembly GCF_039768515.1). Taxonomy (NCBI): domain Bacteria; kingdom Pseudomonadati; phylum Bacteroidota; class Flavobacteriia; order Flavobacteriales; family Flavobacteriaceae; genus Wenyingzhuangia; species Wenyingzhuangia sp. The sequence continues at coordinate 648 of NZ_JBDNAI010000097.1, read as the reverse complement.
TTTCAGATAAATATTTATTAATCGATAGTGAGTCTGGAGTGGTATGGGTAGCAGTAAACTCCTGCTTATCAATCATAACTTTTACTGTAGACAACAAACCCGTTTTAAAACCTAAAGACTGAAACAACTGAAACAACAAGCTAGCCACAGTCGTTTTACCATTGGTCCCTGTAATTCCAATCAATTTTAATTTTTCCGAAGGGTTTCCATAAAAATTAGCTGCTATGACAGCCAAAGCTTTGTTGCTGTTTTCGACCTGTATATACGATACTTCATCGTCAACTATCTTTGGTATTTCTTGGCAAACAATTACTTTAGCACCTAAACTAATTGCTTTTTTGATGTATTGATGTCCATCAACATGAACCCCTTTTTGAGCAATAAACAAAGTTCCCTCCTCAACTTTTCTTGAATCGAAAGCAAGAGAAGTCACCTCAACATCTTCGTTGAAATTGACGTGTTTCAAGAACACTAATTTACTGGTTGTCTCTTTTATATTCATCTCAATACAACACTACTTGCTGACCCTTTTTAATCTTATTCCCTTTAGGAATTGACTGCTTCCTGACATACTCTAAATCCCCTCGTACTGAAACCCTCAGTCCTTTGTTCTCAAGGATTGAAACCGCATCCATCATAGCCATACTT
>NZ_JBDNAI010000096.1:0-2633 GCF_039768515.1 Wenyingzhuangia sp. | reverse complement strand
GTTGCTTTTGGTCCTCTGTACATAGAGATAAAGAAGTTGGCGATAAAAATAAGTTGTGCCACACCTCCCACTAAAGCGAATATTGTAATAACCACGTTGATGTCTGCTAAATCGTCAAACATTGGGAATTCTGTGTTGGTATAATATCTCCTTGGTAATCCTGCCAAACCTATAAAGTGCATTGGCCAAAATACTCCATAGGCACAAATAATTGTGATCCAGAAGTGCCAATATCCTAAGGCTTTGTTCATCATTCGACCATACATTTTTGGGAACCAGTGGTAAACCCCGGCATACATTCCAAAAATTGCAGAGACGCCCATTACCAAGTGAAAGTGAGCGACTACGAAGTAAGTATCATGAATGTTGATATCCAATGCTGAATCTCCTAGAACCAATCCAGTTAATCCTCCTGTTACGAATGTTGAAACCAACCCAATAGAGAATAACATTGCTGGATTTAATTGGAGATTTCCTTTCCATAGGGTCGTTAAGTAATTGAATGCTTTTACAGCAGATGGAATTGCAATTAATAAGGTTGTAAATGTGAAGACAGATCCTAAGAAAGGATTCATTCCTGAAATAAACATGTGGTGTCCCCAAACAATTGTAGATAAGAATGCAATGGCCATAATAGACAAAATCATTGCACGGTATCCAAAAATTGGTTTTCTTGAATTGGTTGAAATTACTTCTGAGGTAATTCCCAATGCCGGCAATAGTACAATATATACTTCTGGGTGTCCTAAGAACCAAAATAAGTGTTCAAATAATACAGGGGATCCTCCTTGATAGTGCAATACTTCACCAGAGATAAAAATATCTGATAGGAAGAAAGAGGTACCAAAGCTTCTATCGAAGAGTAACAATAGGGCTGCAGATAGCAAAACTGGGAATGAAACTACTCCAATGATTGCAGTAATAAAGAATGCCCACATTGTTAGCGGCAATCTAGTCATGTGCATTCCTTTTGTACGTAGGTTTAAAACAGTTACGATGTAGTTAAGTGCTCCAATTAATGAAGAAGCAATAAAGATCGCCATGGAAACCAACCATAAGGTCATTCCTGCTCCTGATCCTGGTATTGCTTGTGGCAATGCAGATAATGGAGGGTATATGGTCCAACCTGCAGCTGCGGGTCCAGCTTCTACAAACAAAGAAATTACCATGACAACACTTGATAAAAAGAACAACCAGTAGGAGATCATGTTAAGAAATCCTGAGGCCATATCTCTTGCACCAATTTGCAATGGAATTAATAAGTTTGAAAAAGTACCACTTAGTCCTGCTGTAAGTACAAAGAATACCATAATAGTACCATGAATGGTTACTAGGGCTAAGTAAATGTCTGGATCCATGATCCCATTTGTTTGATGCGATCCAAGGAAGGCTTCCACAATCGTAAATGAGGTGTCTGGCCAAGCGAGTTGTAAACGGAATAGCATGGACATTAAAACCGCTATAATTCCCATAAACATTCCTGTTACCAAGAATTGTTTCGAAATCATTTTATGATCTTGACTGAAAATATATTTTGTTACAAATGTTTCTTTATGATGGTGCTCTGACATAATCTTATTGATTTGTAGTGTCTAAATTATTTTTTAATTACTTCTGCTAATGTTGGTCTGGCTGCAAGCCACTTGTCATACTCATCTTGTTCTAAGACAGTAATTTTCATTTGCATGTTGAAATGGGCTTGTCCACAAATTTTATTACATAAAAGTAGGTAATCAAACTCATAAGGATCTTCTCCTTTGGCTTTTCTAATTTTATTAATTGCATTTGTTTTGTCCATAACTTCTGGATTCAACCTCATTTCTTCAGTAGTATACTTGGGTGTAAAACCAAACTCAGTTACCATTCCGGGCACACAATTCATTTGCGCTCTAAAGTGCGGCATGTATGCCGAGTGGAGTACATCTTGTGAACGGAATTTAAAGTGTACTTTTCTTCCTTTTGGAAGTACCAATTCTGTTACTTGTTTATCGTCTTGTGCATTAGGATCTGACATATCTACACCCATGGTATTGAGGTTATCAATGTCTATATAATTAACATTTCCTAAACCTAAGGTATTGTCTTCTCCTGCATAACGAGCATCCCATCTAAATTGCTGTGAATACACTTCAATAACAACGGCATCCTTTTCTTCGGATAAATCCATTACTTCATTCCACTGCCACAATCCGTATCCAATTAAAACCACCAATACTGCTGCTGGTATAATGGTCCAAATAATTTCTAATTGGTGACTGTCTGCGAAGAATTTTGCTTTTCTATCTTTTCTTCCTCTATACTTGTAGGTAAAATAGAAGATTAAAAACTGCATGATAAATTGAACAATACCAATCAACCAAAATGTAATATCAAAAAGATTGTCATCATGTTCTCCTTCGATAGAAGCAGATTCTGGCAACATCAGTACATTCATTGCTAATAGACAATAAATCATCATTGCATAGAAGAATACCGTAAAGGCTAAAAAGTACTTTCCTTGTTTGTCATTATCGTGATCGTCTGCGATCACCGATCGTAAGTTCATTACTCTGGTAATCTGCCAAAAACTGACTCCAATTGCAACACCTATAAAAATATAAAATAAAGCTAACATATTTATTTTGTCTTAATTT
>NZ_JBDNAI010000015.1:0-14489 GCF_039768515.1 Wenyingzhuangia sp. | reverse complement strand
TTGGTCTCCTGGCAAGCAGTTGAACAACATTCTTCCATCTTATCTTTACACGAATCACATTGGATAAACAACAAATGACAGGCTTCATTCGCACAATTTACATGGGTATCACAGAGGTCTCCACATTGATGACAATTGGAAACAATGTCTTCAGATATTCGTTCAGATTTTCTATGATCAAAAACAAAATTCTTGCCTTTAAATTTATTCTGAACATCTTGCTCCTTTACCTGCCTCGTGTACTCTATAATTCCTCCTTCTAATTGAAACACATTCTTAAACCCTTTGTGCTTGTAGTAAGCACTTGCTTTTTCACAACGAATACCCCCTGTACAATACATGAGTAAATTTTTATCTTCTTTGTGGTCTTTTAAGTTTTCTTCAATTATGTCCAATGAATCTCTAAAGGTATCGACATCTGGGGTAACCGCACCTTCAAAATGACCAATTTCACTTTCATAATGATTCCGCATATCAACACAGATAGTGTTTGGATCCGCTAAGAGTGTGTTAAATTCTGACGCGTTTAAGTGCACACCCTTATTGGTAACATCAAATGATTCGTCGTTTAAACCATCGGCAACAATTTTATCTCTAACCTTAACTTTAAGTTTTAAGAATGATTTGTTGTCTTGCTCTACAGCAATATTTAATCTAATGTCTTTTAGGAAGAAGATACTGTCTAAATGACTTTTGAACGCTATGAATCTATCCGCCGGTAAAGATAACTGAGCATTTATACCCTCTTTCGCTACGTAAATTCTACCCAAAACTTCTAAACGATCCCAATGGATATACAAATGATCTCTAAAGATTTGTGGATTCCCAATATGATAATATTGATAAAATGAAATGGTCAATCGGTCTTTTCCCGCTTGATCAATTAGCTGAGCACGTTCTTCTGCGCTTAACTTATTATACAGTTGCATGCTATATGAATTTAGTTAAACATTAAAATTTTTACAAAGATAATAGAAACTATTCAGTGTACTCCAAAACTATACCAGAAAGATATATTTTAAAAAATCTACGTAGGATTCGAGTTAAAAAGCAAATTTATACCTAAGCAACCTATTTTTCTTTTTTACCTCAACAATGTAAAGGCCTTGGGTCAAATTTTGATTTTCAATACATTGACCGAACACATTATACACGTTTTTTATTTCTCCAATATCTGTCGTTATTTTTTTGTTTTCAAGAAAAAACACTCCCATGTCAAAACTATTTACACCCTCTACTGTTAACGTTAAAAAAGTAAAGTTTGAAGTGTTAAAAGGCACAAATTTTTCTCCATCTTCAGTGTCTGTAGTCCAATTTGTTTGGTCATTGACTAGTCGTCTATATTCATCTGCTGTTTTCTGAGATCTAACCCCTGTATATTCTCCGCCGTCTTTACTTTGAGTCGTATCAATAACCAAATAATTTGCCCCAGGAATCAAACCCGAAGTATCAAAGTTTGCTGGACGACCATGATTGTGAACTTCAATACCCGCTAACCACGTTGACACTTGGTCTTGAGCAGGATCTCCGAGAGTGGCAAAGATTTCATCTCCACTAGTTCCTACAGCTAAAGAAAAACCCGATTTACTTCTTTCAATTTGTCCAACTGAAACACCATAAGCCGCATTTGTGTCATTATCAATGTCTGTAAATGTCACAACTGTCCCTGCACTGATTTCTGAACTTCCCGTCGTCCAAGTAATGACTCCCTCTGCTAAATCATCCATTCCTGTGCCGGTTATATCAGGACCGCTGTCTGTGAAATAAATTGTTGAATGGGCAGGAATATCTACCAAAACCACAATGGCAAAGTCGTCATCGCCATCTCCATTATAACCTACAAATGCAATATCCCCTTGGGATTGTGCATGGAAAATTGTTGTGCACAACACAATTATCCTTAAAATTCTCTTTTTCATCTGATCTTTTATTTTAAAAATACAGAATTCATAGAACATTTCAAAATTTGGTCATTTTCATTCAAAACAAAAAGCCTCGTGATAAAATCACGAGGCTTTTTGATATTTGTTACGAAAACTTACTCTACTCTAAACACAAGAGGCAAAGCAAATAACAAGTTTACCTTTCTTCCGTTTTGACTTGCCGGCACCATTTGAGGCAAACCTCTTAGTGTTCTCTCAAATTCCTTTTGTAGTTCCGGATTTTTAGCTCTGACTCTAATACCTGTTACCTTTCCATTAATGTCGATTTTAAACATGGCATTCATTCTCTGAATTCCACTCAACCCTAATTCCTCAGCTAAACCTGTATCAAAATTTTTACCAATATACCTTTGAATTTTATCGCTAAAACATTTTTTCTTGTCCTTAGATCTTTCACACCCAGGGTATATTGCCGGATTTTGGATAGCTGCAAAAGGAACATCCTCGTACGTGACCTCTTCTCCTTCATCACTATACTCTACGGTTTCTATATCTACGACATCCTCTATTTCAATTTCAGTAGTCTGTATGACAACCTCCTCTATTTCAACGTCATCTTCAACTTTTTCAAATTGTTCTGGTGTTGGTGGCGGTGGTGGTGGTGGCGGCGGCGGTGTAGAGGGTGGTTTTATTTGTGTCATCACCATTGTTTCTACATCGTCAGACTGCAAAGTTACAGACTGTAATTCATCTACAACCCTATCATATGTTTTGCTCTCAATCGCTATATAAACGATATATAGAGACAAAACTAAGCCAAGCAAAGTAAAAACTTTGCTAAAATTTTCAAGGTTAGATTTAGGATTCTTTTTAACTTCCATTGTTTATTCAGTTGAATTGAATTTTAGTTTGCTAAAATAACAAAATTAGAATTAGACATGCAAATATATAGGCCTAAGGATTTTCAATATTAAGACACCTAAAAAGACTCCTATTGTGTTTGCAAAAACATCTAGTAAATCTCCTGTTCTACTTGTAGTTATTGTCATTTGTAATCCTTCAATAACCACACCAAAAGCAATAAGCAACAATAGTAATTTGTGAAATTTTAAATTAACCTGTCCTGTTTCTCGTGAAGTCATCCAAAAAAAAGACAGAATTGCATAAGCAATTACGTGTTCAATCTTATCCAAATAAGAAATTTTAAAATCTGGAAAATCTTCTGTATTTGTTAAACTTAACCCTAATATTAAAAAACTAAGCGAGATCGATATAAAGAGACTGCTATGCTCCAATAATCTCTTTATATGCTGCCGCATCTAATAAATCTTGAACGTCCTCTATATTGTTTGGTTTTACTTTGATCATCCATCCTTTCTCATAAGGATCAGCGTTTACTAATTCTGGTTCATCTTCTAAGCCTTCATTAAACTCGACAATCTCTCCTGTTACAGGCATGAACAAATCTGAGACTGTTTTTACTGCTTCAATAGAACCAAAAACTTCGTTTTCATCAACTGTTTCGTCTAACGTGTCTACGTCAACATAAACAATATCTCCTAATTCACTTTGGGCAAAATCTGTAACGCCTACAATAATAAAATCGCCTTCAATTCTGACCCATTCGTGATCTTTCGTGTACTTTAATTCTTGTGGAAAACTCATCTTTCTTTTTAATTTCCTAGGTTATAAACTATACTTAATCCTGTGTTGATCGATTGTCTAGGGTACAATGTTGAAATTGCATAACTAGAAACATTCTGATCGTAATACAAACTTGCGGTAAAACTACGACTTAAATTGTAATCTGCTGCAACTTTAATTCCCAATAAATTTTGACCTCCTACAGGCTGATTTGTTGCTGAGTCAATACTTCTGATACTCGTCACATCAGTTCTATATGATACATCTGCTTTGATATTAAGATCTCCTTTCAAGGATTTTCTCTGATTTAAAAATTTAGTTCTGATAGATACGTCTTTTATCCTATAACCAATACCAAAAACATATTCATTCCCAATAACTTCTGACAGAGTTGTGTTGTTTAAATTTAACGATAAGGTTCTGTTACTATTTACTGTCCCTATAAAAGACAAAGAGTTTTTGAGTTTAACATCTATTTTAACCAACGGAGAGAAGGCGTCAACTAACGTCACTCCTGAATAAATATAATCTGACTGGAATGGGTTTGTGTTGTCTGAATTTAGATTACTTGAAAAATTATTTATCGTGTAAGACGAGTTGTAACCATGTGTTAGCGTAAAGTTCCTGAAATTCTTCTTTATAAACCCTAATTTCATCAAGCCTCTATACGTTAGCTGCCAATTGGGAACGGGAACATTTCTAAAGATAGTTTTATCACTCTTACTAACATCTGAACCGCTATAAGCCGCCAAAAAGGAATGTATCAAAACTTCTTGGCTATTCAAGGCTTGTGAATTAGATCCTGCTTCTTGGTTTGGATAGAGATCGTTTGCGATTTTTTCTCTGTTGGAAATGAAATTATCAAACAGTGCGTCTGCATCAGAATTCACAGCTGTCTTAATTAAAGAATGAGAAATACTAAAACTACCAAATTCATTGACCTGACTAGGTTCAACACTTGCACTACCCGTAATAAAGTCTATTTGTTGTTGCGAACTAGAAGAATACGCTCTGGTCCCTGTAAACTGGACATTCAAATCTTTAATTGGCTTAATTGTGATGTCGTAATTGGTGCTTGTCACCATGTTTGATGCATAATTTTTGTTGTAAATCACATCTTCTACACTTCCTGACCTACCCACCAACCATTCGTTGTCTATTGAGTTTTGTAAGATGTTGGTTTGTTGTCCAAAAACATAAGCCAAACTTGGAGCATGAGTTCCATTGTATTTATTTCTACCTAAAAACCCTACTTCAGGCGCATATCCGTTTAGAGAGCTCCCCGTGTTTATCTTATGACTAAATTTCGCCGTTTTGATACCGGTCAACAAATCGTACACAACGTCTCCGAACGAAAATCCTTTCTTGGATTTTCTCTTCCCTAAACTTGGTAACTTCCTTTTTTTAGACTTTGGTGAAAACAACTTTTTCAGCCCAATGGCTGAATATAATTTAGAGAAGTTAAGATTACTGGTAAAGTTATGAGTTTGCCCATTTTGGATTGTATTTCCTATTTGGTCTACAAAAGAAGGAGATACAGCTTGCCAATTAAAATTACCTGAATAAGAATAATCTGCCGAAACAAAACTCAGTAACGGGAATTTATGGATTGGTATCTTATAGTTAGCTATTAGACTTTGTGAATAGTTACTCGGCCTTCCCATATTAAAAAAGTCAGAAAACAAACTCATATTGTCTATCGCTTCTACAGAACTACCATTGTGTTCGAAAGTGTCGAAAATAAAATTATTACTCGCCTCAAAACTTACATTAATGGCGTTTGTCAACTGATAGCCGATATTGTAATTCCAATCAAACAAAAAGTTGCGTTGCTTTAAAGTAGGAATCGGAATGCTACCTTCAACTGTAGTTGTGCCCAGTAAATCTCTTGTCTTGTATTCGCTATAATTTCTTTTGACCGCACTATTTACGCTAATAGAAGAAGGCCATAAATTGAAATTAAAATCCTTGATTAACTTTAAGTTTTTATGATTGAAAAAATCACTGGCTTTGAAAGGCGCTATCTCAATTTGCTTGAACTTGTATACATAATTAGCAGATGCATTTACACTTTTTGAAATATCTTTTTCAATGGTATAGCTCTCGTTTATGGCATCGCTATAACTATACGATACACTAAAATTTTCTATGTCATACATTCGAGGTTTTCGATCGCTTATATCGCTTCTTTCCTTCTTTACATTGATAAAACTAATACTTCTTTTTTTACTTTTAATATCAATCTCATTTGTGTTCTCTCTATCCTTTGATAAAACATCTTCATATTTTGGATCAAATTTAGGCGTCCTAATTTCTTCGGAAACAGTATAGTTCACGGGTATTCTTACCTTCCAATGATTTGGTAATAATTTACCTGCATTTATACTAGTGTTTACACTGTAGTTTTTGATCTCTTCCTGACTTCTCTCATTTACACTTTGATCAACACTTCCAAACCCTATAGATTGATATCCTCCATTTAATGCGATTTTTGCAAAATCTGCAATATTAGCATCAGCAGATACGTTTGTCGCCCAACCCCCTTGATTGTCAAATCCAGACATTCTCAACTCATTGAACCAGATTTCAGCAGACTTCTGGGTAATCTCTTTGTTTTTAATCCCCATAAAAATAGTTCTCACATTGGACAAGTTTGGATTCCCTTTTATCTTTAGTTGTACCCCTGTTTCGGAGCTCTCAGAAGGATAAACTACCAATGAACTCGAGCCTATATCATCTCTGGTTAATTTTAGGGCCGTTAGGTCTGCTAATGAAATATCTAAATTATTTTCCTCTGGCCAAACGGAATATGCTCCCAGCGCATTGCTTGTTCCAAAATTTGGAACATCTGTCATTTTTAGTGGAATCTCTATCTGGTAGTAATTGTCGTTTGTATCACTTCCCAAACGGATTACTGCTATCAGATCGTCATCATTCAACGCATTCCTCTCTAATTCTTCTGCATGAATAAACATTTTTAAACGCTTAAACATACGCATATCAACATTTACATTTTTATACACTCCTATTGTTTGGTCTTGCTCAAGATTACTAACGGTTAAACTTAACGATTGCTCGTTCTGCTGTAATATACTTGACGTCCCTTGTAAATTTTCTCTAGTGATTGTAGGGGGTAGAATATAATTTACAGGAACTCTATTTTCGTTCTCTTCAATGTTGACTGTCCCCGTTTCTACTAAATTATTTGAGTCGGTTAGTTCTCGTTTGGTCAAATTGTCATTCTGATCTATGATTTGATCATAAATTCTCCAATCCCCTCTTACCAATTGTAACTCTGCAAAACGTAAAGCCACGGGGATTTGAAAATCTGTAACAAACATCCTCATGAAGCGTATCGACTGAAAACTATTGATGCCATTCATTGCCCTTCCCTCAGCGATAGGTACTCTAAACTGATACCATTTGAACTGTCTATCCATCCCGTTTTCAAGAGTGATCGTAGTCGTTCTTTCGTCTATAATGTGTGGATTGGTGTTTTTACTTAAATTGTTTTGAGACAAATCAATTTTATACTGCCAATAGGCGTCTAAAGTATTCATAGTTTGGTCCCTGTCAACATCTTCAACATCTGGATTATTGGTTGCAGAAGTTGGATAAGCTTCTTGTGACAAAGCCGCTGTTGGAGAATTTCCTTCCGTATTATTATAATTCTTGTATCGCCTTAAAATACTTGCGTTTGAGTTGTCTAAATCGCTACCTCTGTAAAAATGGTAATTGTCAGACGATGGATCTGACAAACCTATATCTGGAAATCTATTTACTTCTTCGAGATCACTCATTCCATCCAAACCAATGTCTTGATTTGTTCTCGTATTGTTCCCGGTATCAAAAGCATATAACAATGACTTCTCTGTTGGCACATTTGCAACGGCAGTAGTATCGATATTCACTCCAATATCAACCACCCCATCCTCAGGCAATCCATTTTCAAAAACTTTTCTACCGTCTTTTAAAATGTCTTCAGAAATGCTCCCTAGGTTGATATATAAACTCCCCTTTTGGTTGGTTGGCGTTGGATTGGTTACAATTCCATCACTACCCGTTATACTATAATTCTCATAGGGGTCCTGTATCCAAAACTCAATATATTGAATATTTGAGTTTTGAAAATCGGTAGTTGTTAAACCTCTTGTGATTCCAGCCCAACGATCTTCTGGATGATCTAACTCTTCTGGTCTATCCGAATTGAAAGGCTCTTCATAATTATAAGGCCCTCGTTCGTTTGGATAATAAGAAAGGTCAAATGTCTGGAGGTTTGTTCTCTGGGTAATGTCTAAATTTCTTTCTGGAAACAACTCTAAGCTCTGTACGGGTCTAACTTCTGCCCGAGACAATTCTTCAGGATCTATGTTCTTAGGTCTTAAAGAGGTATTGCTGTAGAACAATTGATCAATAGTGTACCAAGCTAATTTTGCTCGTTTTTTTCCATAATCTAAGTGGTTGTTTTTGGAGCCCCCAAAATCAACACCATCAAAACTGACTGGAACACTTGCCAAAGACCAATTTTGAGCGGTTCCAATGTTAATTGGAATTTGCGCTCCTTCAAAGTCATCTATATATGTGGTTGCTTCTCCTCCAATATCAATAGTACTTGGTGTATTGGGCCTTAAATAAGCAATGTCTCCTCTTACAGAAATATTAGAAGTGACTTCCGTATCTACATTTGGTAAGTAATTCACCCAATTAGTCAACAATGGTACTTCTGTGCTATAATTAAAGTTTAACCCGTACATAGAATTATTAATTGGATCTTGACCAACCTGAACTTTATTGCTAATAGGGTTTTCGGTAATGTTTAAATAGGTTGCTCCCAAAACAAAATGATCACTAAACTGATGCTCGACGTCTAATCCAACATAGTTTTTTGTTTGTTGATTAAAGAACGTGTTGTTTTCTAAAGACACGTTTACTGCTTGCCCTGAAGATTCAATAGATGGGTTTATAATTCTAACAATTCCAGCAGAATAATCAACAGTATAATCTGATCCCTCCACCAAAGCAATACCCCCTGAAGTGACCGATACAGAACCTCTTGGTACATTGAAAGCCCCTAAAGAAATTCCATCTGCCGCGCTGGCTTTATATTGACCCGAAAATAAAAATTTATCTTTATTCTGATAATCATTTTCTGCGACCGAAACTGTGGTGGTATACAGTTCGTTAAAGACATATTTATCCTTATCTGCTTGATCCGTTAAAATGGCTTCTAAATCTCTACCAAAGGGCTCAATTGTAGGGAATATAATACTCCCATTTCTTGAGTTCACTGTTAAACCTTCTACATAATCAAAAAAGCCATCACCAGCATAACTGGTTGGCGTCTGTCTGGTCAAATTATTATTTGCGTCTAGTCGATCTACCTGAGTAAGATTTAAAATAGTCCTGGCTTTTATCTGATCGTCTTCTGCATTTAGAAGATTGTTTGTTGCCTGCCCTGTAGCGTCATCTCTGTATAGCAAATCAAGTCTAAAACCTTCTCTTTGCATGTCATAAGCCCCTAAAGAGTAAATGTTTTTCATCATTAAATTCCAAACAATTTCTTTGGTGTTTATGAGTTGTGGCCTGATCAACTTGACCACAATATTTTGATCACTTTCCATACCGTCTGTCGATAATTCTCCTACTCTATAGGCTACTCCATTATAAGTGTATTCATAAGAGACCGCCATAACATCTCCATCATTCAATCTAGAATTCAAAGAGAGATAACCCAATTGAGGGTGATACGTAAACTCAGACGAAGTTAGCTTTCTTGCATTTTCTATAATCGCATATTCTGATCCTTGCTTAAATCCAGTTAAAACCTTGGAAACATCTTGCACATCTCTTAACAAATCTGTTTGAGTACCTACATAACTTCTCAAACTATTTTCTTCGTTCCTAGGTAATTGTATTGCGTCTGGAGAGGGTGTGACCTGAGTTGTATTGGTTATATTGGACTTTGTGTTGTCATATTTATCTACTCCTGACTCTCCTAAATCGACCAAACCTACTACATTTCTAACTTCTTGTGTATTGGTATTTCTGTTGGTGACCCAGACCTCAACTTTTGTGATTTGTATTGGAGAATTGATCAAGGGGAGTTCTTTTAAGGCGTCATTGTATCTATTTCTAAAGTACTGAGCTAAAAAAAAGTGCTTATTGTTGTCATACTGAGTAGTTCTCAATTCAAATTCAGACAAAGCAGCCCCTCCCTCAGCCGTCACATTTTTGGTTTGTGATTGTTGCTGAGAAAAAACTCCTGTCACTGTGGTTGCGCCAAATTGTAACTTTGTTTTAACTCCGAATAAACTTTGTGAACCGTTGATCAAGTTGTTTTTAATATCCATGTTCACATTACCAACCTCAATACTTCTGATGATATCATCTTCCGTTGGTTCGTAAGTTAATTTCACCTGATTTTGAAAAGAAAAAGTAGATTGTGTGTCATAGTTTATATCGGCAGTCAATCGTTCTCCAACTTTTGCTGTGATACTGGCTCTTATTTGTTGATCAAACTCGGGCGTATAACTCTTTCTGTTTTCTTCAGAAAGGATTGGATTCTCTACATTTTGATACAAAAGACCAAAACGTAAAGTTACAGAACCTCTTGGCACTAATTTTATCTCTGATCCACCAAAAATGGTGTTGAAAAAATTATTATTTACATAAAACGTCGGTAATAAATCTTTCTGAACTTGCTCGGAATCATTTCTAAGTCCATCAATCGCTAAGGATTTTTGTTTAAAATAGTCTTGGACGTCTTGTTTCAGCCTGTACTTTTGATATTCTTCTTCTGTTAGATAAACTGGTGTCGTAAAACTGGTATTCCCTATTTTTTCTCTAACAATGTATCTTCCTATTTTGGGTTTGTATTCAATCTCCTTTTCGGTTGGATTTTTTAAATACAGAACACCATCCTCATAATTATCAAAAGAATAGATTGGAAAACCACTATCTATACGAGGAGCTCCCTTTTGCTTTTCTTGCCCATAACTACTGTAAGTTACTGCAAGACCTAATAATAAAGATATTATTCGGGAAAAGTTTTTCAATGTATTTGGTTCAGTTTAGTTCTACAGTTTTTTTAATGCCAGTTTTATCAACTTCTCAACACTTAAATCGGGGGACTCTTTTAGAATCCCTGTTACGACTTTTTCTGCTTGTCGTTTGACAAAACCTAATACTTCTAAAGCAGATAACGCTTCTTCTTTACTACTATTGTCTGCCAACACCATTGTATTTTCCATATCGTACGTTTTAATTATCTTGTCTTTCAACTCAATAATTACTTTTTGAGCCGTTTTGGCTCCAATTCCTTTGACAGACTGAATGACAGCAACATTTTCTGTGGCTAATGCTTTTTGTATTTCTTCAGTAGTCAAAGAGGACAACATGGTTCTTGCTATACTAGCGCCTATCCCTGAAACAGAAATGAGTAACTTAAAAATTTCTCTTTCCAAAACAGAAACAAATCCATACAGCGTATGGGAATCTTCTCTTACAATAAGTTGAGTATGAAGCATGACTAACTCTGCATCTGGAATTTGAGAGAATGTATTCAGCGATATATGTAAAAAATAGCCTACACCATTGCATTCTACAATGGCGTAAGTTGGATTTTTTTCGACAAGCTTACCTTTTAAATGGGTAATCATTTATTATTGATTTTGTGCATCAATTACCGCGACCGCAGTAATATTTACAATTTCTTCTACACTTGCTCCTAATTGTACCACATGTGCTGGCTTATTTAGCCCCATCAATACGGGTCCGATAGAAGTTGCGTCTGTTAATTCTTTGATCATTTTATACGAAATATTTGCAGCGTCTAAACTAGGAAAAATAAACGTATTTGTCTCCTTTCCAACTAAGTCTGAAAATGAAAATTGCTTTTCTAGCAAATCATGATTCAAAGCAAAATCAGCCTGAATAGGACCGTCTACAACTAAATCTGGTCTTTTTTCTTTTAAAATTTCTACGGCTTTTTGAACTTTAGCAACCCCTTTACTCTCTACTCCTCCAAAGTTGGTGTAAGATAGCATCGCAATGTGAGGCTGAATGGCAAATATTTTTGCCATACCACTTGCCAACTCAGCAATGTTTGCAAGTACCTCTGAGGTAGGGTCAATATTTACCGTAGTATCCGTGAATATCAAAGGACCTTTTTCAGTAATCATAATGTTAGCCGCAGCAATTCTAGAAGCCTCTGGTCTTTTCCCAATCGTTTCAAAAATAGGTTTTACTGTCGAAGGATAATTTCTAGAGTAACCTGAAACCATCGCATCTGCCGCTCCTTCATTAACCATCATAGCCGCAAAATAATTACGCGTAACCATATGCTTTTGTGCATCTAACAAACGGATACCTTTGCGTTGACGCTTAACCCAATACTTTTTTGCGTAGTCCTCAACCTTATTTTTGTGCTCTTCACTCTTTGGGTCTATAATCTCTACCTCTGCCTCAAAACCTATCTCTTCTTTTAGAGCTTTGATCAATTCAATATTTCCCAACAAGATTGGTACGGCAATTCCCTCGTCCGATACAATTTGTGCAGCTTTTAGGACATTCATATGTTCTGCTTCAGGAAATACAACTCGTTTAGGATTTTTTTGAGATCGTGAAACGAGCATACGCTCAAACTTACTACTGGAACCTGAACGGTCAATTAATTCTTGAGTATATTGATCCCAATTGGTGATTGGTTTCTTCGCTACTCCACTATCCATCGCTGCTTTTGCAATGGCTGGAGGCAACTCATAAATCAACCTTGGATCAAAAGGTTTTGGGATGATATAATTTCTACCATACTGTAAATTCTTCTCTCCGTAAACAATATTAACTTGCTCTGGGACATTTTTCTTCGCCAAATCTGCCAAAGCATATACGGCTGCCATTTTCATCTCTTCATTGATTACAGTGGCCCTAACATCCAATGCTCCTCTAAATATAAATGGAAAACCTAATACGTTATTTACTTGGTTTGGGAAATCTGAACGTCCTGTCCCCATGATGACATCGTCTCTAGTTTCTACTGCCAGTTCGTAACTTATTTCTGGCGTAGGATTTGCCATCGCCAAAACAATAGGATCTGCAGCCATGGTCTTTAACATTTCAGGTGTCAAAGCGCCCGCAACTGACAATCCAATAAATACATCCGCTCCATTGACGGCTTCTTCTAGGGTTGTAAGTTCAGTATCTCTAGCAAACTCCTTCTTTTGCTCAGTTAATCCTTCTCGTTTTTTAGAAATAACTCCTTTACTATCACACATCAGAATATGCTCTGGATCAACTCCTAAAGCCTTGTAGATTTTTGTACAAGAAATGGCTGCTGCTCCAGCTCCATTAACTACAACTCTTACCTTTCCAATATCTTTACCCGTGATCTCAATGGCGTTTTTTAATGCTGCTGCAGAAATAATTGCAGTACCATGTTGGTCATCGTGCATAACAGGAATATCCAATTCTTCTTTCAGCCTTCTTTCTATTTCAAAGGCTTCTGGAGCTTTTATATCTTCTAAATTAATT
Organism: Wenyingzhuangia sp.; assembly: GCF_039768515.1. NCBI lineage: Bacteria > Pseudomonadati > Bacteroidota > Flavobacteriia > Flavobacteriales > Flavobacteriaceae > Wenyingzhuangia > Wenyingzhuangia sp. Next base: position 1,434 of record NZ_JBDNAI010000015.1, on the reverse strand, counting down.
CCTCCGAAAGTAGGAGCAATCGCTTTCACTGTCTCTATAAATTTGTCAACATCCTCTGTATCAACCTCAATATCAAAAACGTCAATGTCTGCAAAAATTTTAAACAATAACCCTTTTCCTTCCATCACAGGTTTTCCTGCCAAGGCTCCAATATTACCTAAACCTAAAACAGCGGTTCCATTTGATATTACAGCGACTAAATTTCCTTTTGAAGTGTATCGATAAGCGTCTTCTGGAGTTTTTTCAATCGCCAAACAAGGAGTAGCTACTCCTGGAGAATAAGCTAGGGCTAAATCTCTTTGGGTAGCATATCTTTTTGTCGGTACAATCTTAATTTTACCCGGCTGAGGCCTTTCGTGATAATCTAAAGCCTCTTTTTCCTTTTTAGTGTATTTCATTTCCAACGAATTTAAGTTAGCAAATATACTATTTGTTTTCTGAAGACACCCACGACTCGTCCTTTTTCAAAAATAATAGATCCTTGACTCTTAATCCTATTTCTGATCATAAGTAACTACTTGTTTAAAAGATGAAAAAAAAAAGAGTAACAAGTAAGATTGATAAACAACCCAAAAGAAGATGTTTTTAAGATTCAATTCAAAACTAGATTGAGTTTCTAAAAATATATTCCCATAATTTACTTTCCAAATCAAGAAACCAACACACAAAAGAGAAATTACACCCAAGAACCCAATCAAGATGATCAAAAGTTTTTGTACAGGACTTAGCTTTGTTTTGAAAGCCCGCGTAAAGTAAGATACTGTCAAAGAATAAAGTCCAAACAAAGGAACGATCCATAAAAAATTTGGAAATAGATATAGGGAATCTAAAAGCTTAAAGCTCGACAAAAACAGTACGGTTAGCAAAGACAATGAAAAGGCTATGACGGTAGTTTTTTTCATCTTAATATGAGGGTTTGAATCGTTTCCATTATTTTTTTTGTGGCTCCTAAATTACTAACTACGTATTGTTTGGTGATCTGTTTCTTCTCCTCTCTTAAGTTTTTATCTTTTGAAAATAGGGACAAAGCGGTCATCAGCTCTTCTGTATTTTGAACACTTGTACAACCTTGCAAGGAAATTAAATCTTTCACCTCTTTGAACTTTTTATAGTTTGGTCCTATGACAATTGGCAAGCCATAAGTAGCGGCTTCTAAAGTATTGTGAACCCCACTTTTAGTATAGCCACCACCAACATAAGCTATATTTGCATAAGCGTATATTTTTGACAAAATCCCAACAGTATCGACAATCATAACTTGATAACAACTCAAATCTTTGTCCTCTTTTTGGGTGTATAAAATCGTCTTCTTAGTTAAACTACTTTTTAACTTCTCAATCCCCAATACATCAATATTATGTGGAGCAATGATAAACTTTTCGTCTTCACGTGCAACAGTATTGATATACTGCACCAAACCTTCTTCATCCTTTG
>NZ_JBDNAI010000095.1:0-10152 GCF_039768515.1 Wenyingzhuangia sp. | reverse complement strand
ACATATACTTAAAGCTATACTTGAGATAGACCAACAGGTTACTCCTTTTTTATTAAAAAAATTAGAGGTGAACCTTTCTACACTACCACAAATTTTGGAGAAAACGATAACTAGTTTTCCAAAGGTAACGGGTGGTCAACTTTCAATATCTTCTAATTGCAGTAAAACACTAACCGATGCTAATCATATTGCAAAAAAAATGGACGATGAATATGTATCTATAGAACATTTACTCATAGCTCTGGTAAAAAACAAAGATACCGTTAGTCGTATTTTAAAAGATCAAGGAGTTACTGAAAAAAATCTAAAAACTGCAATCTATGAAATAAGAAATGGAGAAAAAGTAACTTCTCAAAACGCTGAGGAAACCTATAACGCTTTAAACAAATACGCCAAAGATTTAAATAAACTTGCGAATACTGGTAAACTAGATCCAGTCATTGGTCGTGATGAAGAAATCCGTAGAATTCTACAAATCTTATCTCGAAGAACTAAAAACAATCCTATCCTAATTGGAGAACCTGGTGTTGGTAAAACTGCTATCGCTGAAGGCTTAGCCCATCGAATCATCAAAGGGGATGTTCCTGAAAATCTAAAAGACAAACAAATCTTCTCATTAGATATGGGTGCTTTAGTTGCAGGTGCAAAATACAAAGGAGAATTTGAGGAAAGATTAAAGGCTGTAGTTAAAGAAGTCATGAACTCAAATGGTAACATTGTGCTATTCATTGATGAAATTCACACACTTGTAGGTGCAGGAGGAGGTGATGGTGCTATGGATGCAGCAAACATCCTAAAACCTGCATTAGCACGAGGAGAGTTAAGAGCTATTGGTGCAACTACACTTGATGAATATCAAAAATATTTTGAAAAAGATAAGGCATTGGAAAGAAGGTTTCAGCAAATTTTAGTGAACGAACCCGACACAGAAAGTGCCGTTACAATTTTAAGAGGTATTAAAGATAAATATGAAGCACATCATAAAATACAAATCAAAGACAGTGCAATTGTTGCTGCGGTAAAACTAAGTAAACGCTACATTACTTCTCGATTTTTACCCGACAAAGCAATTGACTTGATAGATGAAGCAGCTGCCAAATTAAAAATAGAAATTAACTCAAAACCTGAAGAACTTGATACTTTGGATAGAAAATTAATGCAATTAGAAATTGAATTGGTAGCTATCAAACGGGAAAAAGACGAAAAAAAACTTTCAATACTTCACAAAGAACTCAGCAATACAAAAGAAAAAAGAGATCGTATTTATGTACAATGGAAAACTGAAAAAGAGATAATAGATAACGTACAAACGATCAAAACTGAGATTGACAACTACAAACACGAAGCGGAAAAAGCTGAGCGCGATGGGGAATTTGGTTTGGTCGCAGAGCTACGTTATGGAAAAATAAAAGAGGCACAAAAAAGATTGGAGTCTGCTCAAAAAGAGTTGCTAAAAAATCAAAAAAATTCATTGATAAAAGAAGAGGTCACAGAAGATGATATTGCAGAGGTTGTTGAGAAATGGACTGGAATACCAGTGCAAAAAATGATGCAAAGTGAACTTGACAAGTTGTTAAAACTTGAAGACGAATTGCACTTGAGAGTTGTTGGTCAAGATAACGCTATCAGAGCAGTTTCTGATGCTGTCAGAAGATCTAGGGCTGGATTGCAAGACGAAAAAAAACCTCTTGGTAATTTTCTGTTTTTAGGAACTACTGGAGTTGGAAAAACTGAATTAGCAAAAACATTAGCTGAATATTTATTTGACGATGAAAACGCCTTGACTCGTATAGATATGAGTGAATATCAAGAACGACATTCTGTTAGTAAGTTGGTCGGGGCTCCTCCAGGATATGTTGGATATGATGAGGGAGGACAATTGACTGAAGCTGTAAGAAGAAAACCATATTCTGTTGTATTGCTAGATGAGATTGAAAAAGCTCATCCTGACACGTTTAATACATTGCTTCAAGTTTTAGATGAAGGTAGATTGACTGACAATAAAGGTCGTCATGCAGATTTTAAAAATACCATCATCATTATGACTTCTAATCTAGGAGCTGAAATTATTAAGGAGCGTTTTGAGGAGACAAAAAACAATTCTGATGACAATACAACAGAGTTGACAAAAATCGAAATCTTAGAACATTTGAAAAAAGTGATACGCCCTGAATTTATAAATCGTATTGACGAAATTGTTATGTTTTCACCATTAAGTATTGAAGAAATAAAAGAAATTGTAGACATTCAGCTAAAAAGAGTAGCGAAATTATTGGTCAACAAAGAAATTACACTAAAGACAACAGAGTTTGCCAAATTGGCTCTAGCAAAAAAAGGATATGATTCAGATTTTGGTGCTAGACCAGTTAAGCGAGTCATTCAGAAAGAGGTACTAAATCTTTTGTCCAAAGAAATTCTTTCAGGGAATATAACCAATAAAAGCAATTTGATTTTAGACGAAATAAATGATCAATTATTCTTTAGAAAAGAATAGTCAAGCGTAAATTAAAATGACACTATCCTAAAAATTCTATGGTTAAGGGGTAGTGTCTTCCTTTGGTTTAGTGAATTCTATTCTTACTGTTTTTGAAGCTTTACCCTTCAACAATCTTTTTTTCCCTGTCTCAATTAAAACAATCCCAAAAGACTCAATAGCTAATTTAATATCTTTTTCTACTGTTGACTTTTCAATCTTATCACGACAACAACTTTAATAGAACCTAATTGATATTATGAGATCATAAACATCAAACGGTATCTATTTTACGGTATAGTAATTTTTTTTCGGAACTCAGTACTTATATGGTATAGTGTGAATTAAGTACTATTAGAGCTAGAACTCAACTGAAATGGTGAAATTTTCTGTTTGTCTTACCGATTATAATGAGCTAAGACTTGTAGGATTCCTTTATTTTATTGGCAAAACAAAAACCTCAAAATCATATAATCTCCACACAATCATTACTGATCGTTAATCTCTTTGATAATCTTCTATGCTCCTCAGAGCCAGGAATAAAACAGCAACCTGCCCTATCGACTGTATATAGAATTTGAAGGTTTATGGTTTCACAACCCTCTTCTACTTTTTGACTAAAGATAGCTACCTCAATATCATCTATGTTAGGCCAACCTCCATCAGAAACAAATTCACTAACTTTAATTTGATGAATGTTTTTTTGAACGATATGCTTTACTTCTTGTTCCGTATGCATATCAATTCACGAAATGATACAAGAACACAATCTCAGCGTCTAAAGCTGTTTTTCTTTCCCCTTCAATTTCAATATTAATAGATAAAACTGCTTTAGAAATACCTCTTAAATTTTCTATGGACTTTAATTTTGTTCTAAGTCTTACTTTACTATCGACAGTCACAGGTTTATTAAACCTCAACTTCTCTATCCCGTAATTGACTAACATTTTACTATTATTTACTTCTATAATTTGCTCCCACAAAAAAGGCATCAAGGAAAGAGTTAAATAACCGTGAGCGATAGGAGTACCAAATGGACCCTCCTTTGCTTTCTCTGCATCACAATGAATCCACTGATGATCTAACGTTGCCTCAGCAAATTGATTAATCCTATCTTGTGGAACTGCTAAGTAATCAGAAACTCCAATCTCTTTACCTTCATACGCCTTAAAATCTTCAAAGCTATTGATAACTACCTTTTTCATTTGATTTATTTTATATGGAGAACAAATTTATATGTTTTTCTCTAAAATCTTAAATTAAATTACGAATACTTTAACAAAAAAACCAAAGATTAAAATCTTTGGTTTTTTAAATTTTTGGCTTTCACAATATCTTATTGATTCCCAAGAATGATTGGCATTCCATCTTTTGATGAGCCTATTACCACGACTTTTGCATTCGGTGAATTTGCCAATTCTAATGTCGCTTGGATTCCTTTCTCTTTCAAGATATTGCTAGACAAAGAGGCATTCAAAATTTTATTTGCAGTAGCTTTACCTTCAGCATCAATTCTTTGACGTTCAGCTTCTTTTTCTGCTTTTTGTATTGTAAACTCATATTCTAAAAATTCCTGTTCTTGTTTTAATTTTTTTTCGATCGCATTTTTTATGGTTGTAGGTAACGTTACGTCTCTTACTAACACTTCATTTAACTGTATAAATTGATCATCTAATATCTTTTTAGTTTCGTCATAAACTTCATTCTGAATCACATCTCTCTTACTAGAGTATATTTGCTCTGGTGTGTATCTTCCTACAACAGATCTGGCTGCCGATCTCAAAGAAGGTAAAATCACTCTGGTCAGATAGTCTAAGCCTTTCTGCTGGTGTAACTTTCCTAGTTTATCTGTTTGCGGCATATACCAAGCACTTACTTCTAATAGAATGTCTAATCCATTAGAAGATAAAACTTTCATCTTTTCAAACAGTTCTTGTTGACGGACTTCATAAATAAAAACTTTATTCCAAGGGGCAATAATGTGAAAGCCTTCTCCCAAAGCAGGCTCATCTGTTACAACTCCACCTCCAAAAGTTCTGAACAATACTCCAGCCTTACCGGAATCAATATTTATGGCAGATTTAAAAACAATTACCAGGCCTACAAATAAAAGAGAAACTAGAACAGGTAATGACTTGGGTACTTTTATGTTTTGATTTGACATGATTTTTTTTATTTACAAATTATTCAAACAACAATTTACAATTTTTAATCTTAAGAACTAATAAAAAAGCTGCTTTAAATATAATATTTAAAGCAGCTTCTATTGTAAAATATAGATGTTAATTATGCAGTAATCATACCTCCATCAACATTCAAAGTTTGTCCGGTAATATATGTTGACATATCCGAAGCCAAGAAAACACAAGCATTTGCAATATCCTCTGGTTTACCTCCTCTTTTTAAAGGTATGGCTTTTCTCCATCCATCCACAACAGTCTCATCCAGTTTCTCCGTCATTTCAGTTTCAATAAATCCAGGTGCGATAGCATTACATCGAATATTTCTAGAACCTAACTCTAAAGCTACCGATTTGGTGAAACCAAGCATTCCTGCTTTTGACGCTGCATAATTAGTTTGACCAGCATTTCCTTGAACACCAACTACTGAACTCATATTTATAATAGACCCTGCTCTTTGTTTCATCATCGGACGAATAACAGCTTTCGTAAGATTAAATACTGACTTTAAATTAACTTCAACAACTTGATCAAAGTCCTCTTCGGAAATACGCATCAGTAGGTTATCTTTTGTGATTCCTGCATTGTTAATCAGTACATCAATTGTTCCAAATTCTTTCAAAACATCCGAAGCAAGGGCTTGTGCTGAATCAAAATCTGCAGCGTTAGATTGGTATCCTTTTGCTTTGATACCAAAAATTGACAATTCTGTCTCCAAAGCTTTAGCTGCCTCAACTGACGAGCTGTATGTAAAAGCAATATTTGCACCCTGTTTAGCGAACGCTTGTGCAATTCCCTTACCAATACCTCTAGTAGCTCCTGTAATGATGGCCGTTTTTCCTGTTAATAAACTCATTATTTGTTATTTTAAATTCTAAAATTTATGACAACACTTGTGCAATAGCTTCACCTATTTTAGCTGGAGATGCTACAACCGTAATCCCATTTTCTGCTAAAATCTCCATCTTAGCTTGAGCTGACTCACCTTCTCCACTCACAATGGCTCCAGCGTGTCCCATGGTTCTTCCTGCTGGTGCTGTTTGTCCTGCAATAAAACCTACAACTGGCTTTCTATTTCCATCAGCTTTGATCCATCTTGCTGCTTCTGCTTCCAACTGACCTCCTATCTCACCTATCATTACAATAGCTTCGGTTTCTGGATCATTCATCAGCAACTCAACAGCTTCTTTTGTAGTGGTCCCAATAATAGGATCTCCTCCAATACCAATGGCAGTTGTAATCCCAAAACCTTGTTTTACTACTTGATCAGCCGCTTCGTATGTTAATGTACCTGATTTGGAAACAATACCTACATTCCCTTTTTTGAAAATAAATCCTGGCATGATCCCAACTTTTGCCTCTCCCGGAGTAATTACCCCTGGACAATTAGGTCCAATTAAACGAGCTTCTGTGGTTTGTAAATAAGCTTTTACCTTTACCATATCAGCCACTGGAATACCTTCTGTAATACAAATAATAACTTTGATACCTGCCTGAGCAGCTTCCATAATGGCATCTGCAGCAAATGCTGGTGGTACAAATATAATAGTTGTATCAGCTCCTGCTCTAATAACCGCGTCATTTACGGTATTAAAAACAGGTTTCCCCAAATGCTCTTGACCTCCTTTTCCAGGAGTTACACCACCAACTATATTGGTTCCATATTCAATCATTTGAGTTGCATGAAAAGTACCTTCACTACCTGTAAATCCTTGAACAATAATCTTAGAATCTTTATTTACTAAAACACTCATTTAGTTTGCTTTTTATTTAATTAATTGCGAACAAATATAAATATTTGTTCGTAAAATATCTCTTTTTAATTTTTATATCACAAAATTGTAAAACCTGTAATTATTTTGATACCAATAGCCCTCAACCTCAAGATAATCCTGAATGACAAAGGAGTTGAATTCATTGAATTTATTCTTTGATTCTTTCTTGATAAGTACCTTTTACAGTTTCAATTTTTATCTTGTCTCCCTCATTAATAAACAAAGGTACATTAACAGAAGCTCCAGTTTCAACAGTAGCAGGCTTGGTTGCATTTGTAGCTGTATTCCCTTTAACTCCTGGTTCAGTGTAGGTAACTTCTAAAATTACAGATTGTGGCATATCCACAGACAACGGCATTTCGTCTTCTGAACGAACGATAATAGTAACTATTTCTCCCTCTTTCAATAGATCTGGAGCGTCTAATGAAGATCTTTCGAGTGTGATTTGGTTGTAATCTACAGTATTCATAAAGTTAAAAGTATCGCCTTCGGCGTACAAATATTGATACTTTCGAGTTTCAACTCTTACTTCTTCTATTTTATGTCCTGCAGAGAAGGTATTGTCAATCACTTTTCCGGAAGTTAAACTCTTCAACTTAGTTCGAACAAATGCTGGACCTTTTCCAGGTTTTACGTGTTGAAATTCTGTAATCTTGTAGGTATCGCTATTGTATACTATACATAATCCATTCCTTATGTCTGATGTTGTTGCCATTTGTATTTATTTCTTAATTATTAAAATAACCCTTCATGATTCCTCTCTGTGAAGTTTGTATGAATTTTATAATATCATCTCTTTCACTAGAGACTTCCATTTCTGCTTCAATTATTCTTATTGCCTGAGTATTGTTGTAAGAGCTTTGGAATAAAATTCTGTATATATTTTGAATTTCACGTATTTTTTCAACTGAAAATCCTCTACGCCTCAAGCCTACAGAATTAATTCCGACATATGATAATGGCTCCCTACCTGCTTTCACAAATGGTGGCACATCTTTCCTTACTAAAGATCCTCCAGTCACAAAAGCATGATCTCCAATAGAGCAAAACTGATGTATTGCTGTCATCCCAGCTAAGATCACATTGTCACCTACATTGGTATGTCCTGCTAAAGTGCTCCCATTGGAAAAAATACAATTAGTCCCAACAACACAATCATGAGCCACATGACAATAAGCCATGATTAAACAATTATCACCAATGACTGTTTTCATCCGATCAGTGGTACCTCTATTGACAGTTACACACTCACGTAGGGTAACATTATTACCAATCACAGTTGTCGTTTCTTCTCCATCATATTTTAAATCCTGAGGCATTGCAGAAATGACTGCTCCAGGAAAAATTTTACAATTTTCTCCTATGATGGCACCTTCCATTATAGTCACATTTGAACCAATCCAAGTACCGGAGCCAATAGTTACGTTATTGTGAATGGTTGTAAAAGGCTCTATGACAACATTGCGCGCAATTTTTGCGCCTGGATGGATATAAGCTAATGGTTGATTCATATGTTTTATTGTTTTCTTGCTATTTGTGCCATTAATTCAGCTTCTACCACAACTTTACCATTGGCATAACCAACAGATTTCATGTGACAAATTCCTCTTCGGATAGGTGTAATCAATTCAGCTTTAAAAATAATTGTATCTCCAGGTAATACTTTTTGTTTGAATTTAACATTGTCCATTTTCATGAAATAAGTCAAATAATTTTCTGGATCTGGAACGGTACTCAATACTAAAACACCTCCACATTGTGCCATGGCTTCTATTTGTAAAACTCCTGGCATCACTGGTGCTTCAGGAAAATGACCTACAAAAAAAGGTTCGTTCATTGACACATTTTTCATCCCTACTACAAAATCATCTCCCAAATCTAAAATTCTATCAATCAATAAAAATGGTGGTCGATGTGGTAAGACTTTCATGATGTCGTAGATATCCATCAACGGCGGCTTATTCAGATCGTAGACCGGTACTTTTTTACGTTTTTCTTGTTTGATAAGATCAGACAAATGCTTCCCAAACATCGTATTGATTTTGTGCCCTGGTTTGTTTGCAATCACTTTTCCTCTAATACGGGTTCCAACCAATGCTAAATCTCCAACGACATCTAATAATTTGTGTTTTGCAGCTTCATTTGCCCATCGTAATTCTAGATTGTCTAGAATTCCATTTGAGGTGACATTAATTTCTTCTTTTCCAAATGCTTTCTTTAATTTATCTAAAGTCTGTGTGGAGATTTCTTTGTCAACATAAACAATTGCATTGTTCAAATCACCTCCTTTAATTAGATTGTGCTCCAATAGAGTTTCTAACTCATGCAAAAAACTAAAAGTCCTTGCTGCGGAAATCTCCTTTTTAAAATGTGAAATATGATCTAAGGTTGCATTTTGAGTACCTAAAATTTTGGTCCCAAAATCGACCATAGTAGTCACTTGATATTCATCTGCAGGCATCAAAATAATTTCACTACCGGTATCTTCATCCTTGTAAGTAATTACTTCTTTAACGATATATTCCTCTGCAACAGCAGTCTGTTCTTGAACACCTGCAGACTCTAATGCTTCAACAAAAAACTTAGAAGAACCATCCATAATTGGGGGTTCCGAAGCATTGATTTCTATCAAAAGGTTGTCTATGCCTAAACCTACAGCAGCTGCCAAAACATGTTCAGAAGTATTGACGCTTACTCCTTTTTTCTCAAGATTTGTACCTCTTTCTGTCTCTGTGACATACTCAACTTTTGCCTCAATGGTAGGACTCCCTTCTAAATCGACACGAACAAATGCATATCCATAATTTTCAGGAGCTGGTTTAAAAACCATGGTAACTTCTTTACCAGTATGCAAACCTACACCTGTCAAAGTAACTTCCTTCTGGATTGTTTTTTGCTTTAGCATATTTTATTGTTTTGTACTTGTATTTTTTCTTAGTTCTTGAACAATTTCTGGTAATTTTCTAAAGAAAACGTAAGATTTATTGTACGTATTGTAATCCATGGCTGGTATTCCTCTTACTACTGAATTCTCTTTTATGCTTTTTGCAACACCAGATTTCCCTGATATTTTAACATTGTCTCCAATCGTCAAATGACCAGAAACTGCTACTTGCCCGCCAATCATACAATTTTCACCTACTTTAGTAGAACCTGCTATACCAGATTGAGAAGCAATTACAGTATTTTTACCTATTTCAACATTGTGTGCGATTTGAACAAGATTATCGAGCTTAACCCCCATTCTAATAATTGTTGACCCCAAGGTAGCTCTATCAATAGTTGTATTTGCTCCGATGTCAACATTGTCTTCAACAATCACGTTTCCAATTTGTGGAATAGTTTTATATGCTCCAGATGCTGTAGGGGCAAAACCAAACCCATCTGACCCAATAACTGTTCCAGCGTGGATCGTACAATTTTCTCCTATTTCACTATCAAAATAAACTTTGACTCCTGAATACAAAACTGTATTGTCTTTAATTATTACATTGTCTCCTATGTAACAATTTGGATATATTTTTACATGGTTACCGATGGTAACATTATCTCCAATATAAGAAAATGCTCCCAAATATAAATGATCTCCTAGTTTTGCAGAATCTGAAATGATGGTGTTTTTGTCAATACCAGTCTTCTGATTTTTATATTCGTTGTAAAACTCTAATAATTTTGTAAAAGCTTGATAAGCATCATCTACTTTAATTAAGGTAGTGTTAAGTTT
>NZ_JBDNAI010000094.1:0-6723 GCF_039768515.1 Wenyingzhuangia sp. | reverse complement strand
CTCAGGAATTCCCAGAGGTTTTAAAGTCTACACCTGGAGTGTATGCTACAAAATCTGGTGGTGGTTTTGGAGATGGTAGAATTAACTTACGTGGATTTAATTCTGAAAACGTTGCTGTTATGATTAACGGGGTTCCCGTAAATGATATGGAAAACGGTAGAGTATATTGGTCTAACTGGGCGGGATTGTCAGATGTAACTTCTGCAATGCAAGTTCAAAGAGGTTTAGGTGCTGCGAAAGTAGCGGTTCCTTCTATTGGAGGTACGATCAACATTTTATCGAAAACTTCTGATGTAAATAAAGGAGGAAACGTTGTTGCTGCAACAGGGAACAATGGATACCAAAAATATGGCTTTACATTGTCTACTGGATTAATGGAAAATGGATTGGCTGCGACTGTATCTTTCGCTAAAATTTCTGGTGAAGGGTATATTGAAGGAACCCAATTTGAAGGGACGAATTATTTTGTTAACTTCTCAAAAGAAATTAATGAAAATCACAAAATCTCTTTTACAAGTTTTGGTGCTCCGCAAAGACACGGACAAAGACAAAACATGAGTACAGTTGCTACTTACAGAAATGCTGAGGCTGGAAATCAGTTTAACCCAGATTGGGGTTATAAAGATGGTCAGGTAACGCACATTGAAGATAACTTTTACCACAAATCTCAAACGTCTTTAAACCACTATTGGACTATTAACGACAATACCTCTTTATCTACGGCAGCTTATGTATCTTATGGTACTGGTGGTGGTGGTGGAACTGCTGGTACTAACAGAGATTTATTTGGTGTTAGACTTGGTGGTGCAGACCAACCAGTAGATTTAGACAACATTGTTGAAATCAACAGAGCAAACGGAGCGTTAGGTTCTGAAGCAATCTTAAGAGCTTCTAGAAATGACCACGAATGGTATGGATTATTATCTACTTTCAAAACAAACCTAACAGACGAACTAACTTTTATTGGTGGATTGGATGTAAGAACCTATACAGGAAAACACTTTAGAGAAGTAACAGACTTATTAGGAGGTGATTATTACCTAGATAACAACAACGTGAACAATCCAAATGCAGCGTTAGTGGTTGGAGATAAAATGGGATATAACAACGACGGTGAAGTTGGTTGGTTAGGTTTCTTTGGTCAATTAGAATATGGAACTGAAAACTTTGATGCATTTGTATCTTCTTCGATTCAAAAGACTTCTTACCAAAGAATTGAATACTTCTTATACGACTTAAGCACAGAAGCTGGAAGAGATTTAGCTACTTCTGAAAAAATCAACTTGGGTGGTTACAGCATCAAAGGAGGTGCAAACTTCCGTTTGGATGATGTTCAAAATGTTTTTGCAAACATTGGTTATTTTGAAAGACCAGCCGCATTCAATGCTGTATTTAACGGATACAACAACACAAAAATCAACAGAGATGCTGAAAATGAAAAAGTATTCAGTTTAGAGTTGGGATATGGTGTAAGAGCTGAGAAATTTGCTGCCAATGTAAATGTATACAGAACACAGTGGAATGATAGAACTTTTACTAGAAACGTAAGAGCAACAGAACCTGGCGCTGAAGATTATACGGCAAACCTTTTAGGCGTAAACGCTTTACACCAAGGGATTGAATTTGACTTCACCTACAAGCCTTCTAACGACCTTAACTTTTCAGGAATGCTTTCCCTAGGAGACTGGAAATGGGACAACAACTTAGAAGATGTACCAGTATTCAACGAAGACCAAGAAGAAGTAACAACGCTTTCTTTACCTATTAAAGGATTAAGAGTTTCTAACGCAGCACAAACAACAGCTGCATTGGGGATGTTATACAAATTCTGGGACAAAACAAGTATTACGGTAGATTACAACTACTTTGCGAACCTTTATGCTCGTATCGATGTTTTAAACTATGCAAATGCAACAGAAACACCAACCGATTCTTATAAGGTGCCAAGTTACGGAACTGTAGATGCAAGTTTACGTCACAGCTTTAACTTTGGAACATTTGACACGACACTTACTGCTCGTGTAAACAATGTCTTAGATACAGAATATATTGCAGATGCAATTGACGCTTCAGATCCATTAGTGTTTTTTGGTTTCGGTAGAACATTCAGTTTAAGTGCAAAAATTAAATTTTAAAAAATAACAATTATGAAAAAAATATTTTATTCATTCGCAATCCTTTCTTTAGTGTTTACAGCTTGTAACCCTATGGAAGACATTTATGAAGAAGTAGACGCTCAAGAAACAATTATTTCTGGTGAGGCTAAGTATACTTTGACTGACGGAGATTATGATGATTTAGGTTTAAACTATGGTAACTTTAGCTCTACGGATGACGCTAAAGACATGCTTCCTGAGTTTTTATCTGATAAATTCCCAGCATGGGGTAAAGAATCATTAGCTGAAGTAACTTTTAAGTTATACCAACCAGCATATGACGAAAGAAGTTTAGAGGTTTATACAGTAACTTCTCAAGACTATGCAGATGGTGGACACACCTATGGAAACTTTAGTCGTGAATCTCACATTATTGACTTCTTAAACACAAAGTACCCTGCACCAGCAAACAGATTGTTGGTTTCATTAACATATAAGTACTATTCAGGAAGTGTATCTACGCTAAACAATGGTTTCTTATTTGTAAACGGAGACTGGCAAATGGCTACTGGTTTCACAGCAGAAGAGTACGCAACAATGGGCGAAGGATACGCAAACTTCTCTAGTGAAGACGAAGCTTTAGCTAAGATCCCTGTATTTTTACTGGAGAAATTTAGATTCTCTGGAAAAATGGCCGGAGACATTGAGCCAATCATGTATAAATTATATGTGAGTGGATCTGTGTTAAGCTATATTGCTAACTTTATCTACGATGGTGCTACATGGTCGGTTTACAACAATGTTGTAAATGAAACCATTAAATTTGGACATGATGGTATGAACTGGGTTCCAGACAACACCATTAAGTACACATTAACCGCTGCCGATTATGTGTTGGTGGGGAATGGAAATTACGGAAACTTTGATGTAAGAGCTGGAAAAGATGAAGAATCTGTTGAAGCGCGTTTGGCAAAAATCAACACGATCTTATTAAACAACTTCCCTAGCGATGCGGAAGGTCAGAAATACATTGTTACCTACAACATCTACAATGGTGCTGCTGGTGTTTGGTCTATGGCAGTTATCAAGTCTGGATCAGCGTATATTTTACAATAGTAACATCTAATTTTACTATTTTTAAAACCACCTCGCATGAGGTGGTTTTTTTATAGAATAAATAGTTAACTTTACCTCACTAAAAAAACAAGAGATTACATTATGAAAGACATTCATTCTTATTGGGCCTATTTGGTTTTGGCTTTTTTAGCTTTTGCTGTAGTAAATGCTATTATTGGCTTCACACAAAAAAAAGAATTTAAAGACAAAGACTTAAGAATTGGGTTATTTACCTTGATTGTATCGCACCTCCAATTGTTAATTGGCTTGGCATGGTATTTTATGTCTCCTTGGTATCAAGCGCTAAAAACAGATCCTAGTGCTGTTATGGGAGATAAAGCAACCCGATTATTGGCGGTAGAACACCCTAGCATGATGATAATTGCCATTGTTTTGATTACAATAGGTTGGTCTAAACATAAGAAGAAAACAACAGATACTGCACGTTTTAAGACATTTGTAGTCTTTTATGGTTTGGCATTGCTCATCATTCTTTCACGAATCCCCTGGAGTAACTGGATCTAGACCATGAAGTTTATCAGTTATCTTTTGTCGCCAATTTTTATGTTGACTTTCTTTCTGCTATTGGTTGTTTTTCAGCCGCTACAGTGGTTGAGTTTCAATCTTTTTGGTTTTAAGGGACATAAAATAGTTGTAGACGTCTTAAATTGGTTTTTGGTAAAATCAATGCTCATATTGTGGGTTCCCGTTCGTTTTGAAAACAAACACTCGCTTTCAAAAGAAAACAACTATATTTTTGTCGCCAATCATCAAAGCTTGTTTGACATTCCGCCTTTGATCTTATACTTTAGAAAGTATTCCCCAAAATTTGTTGCAAAAATAGAATTGGGAAAAGGAATTCCAAGTATTTCCTACAATCTAAAATATGGAGGAGCTGCATTGATAGACAGAAAAGATCCAAAGCAGGCTTTAACGGCATTGGCAAATTTTTCGAAACGAATTCATAAAGAAAATTGGTCTGCAGTGATTTTTCCTGAAGGAACACGAAGTAGAACAGGAAAGCCAAAAAAATTTGCTACTAATGGGATTAAAATGATCGCGAAGTACAATAAAGAAGCCTCCATTGTACCCATCAGCATTAACAATTCTTGGAAAGTTTATAAGTACGGAAAATTCCCGCTAGGTCTTGGGAGTCCAATTACATTAAAAACCCATGCACCCATCAAAATAACCTCTTTGCCCTTTGACGAATTAATGGCAAAAGTGGAAACAATAATTACATCCCACATAAAATAAGTATGTCCCTACGAAACATTCGAAAAGAAGTCATGAAGACGCTGGAAAAAAACATCGACACCTTTGTTCATGACTATTTGATTCCAGCAGAAAAAATTTGGCAACCCACCGATTTTTTACCCAACTCACAAAAAGATACTTTTATTGATGAAATAAAGGAGATTCAAGAATTGTCTAAAGATTTAAGTGATGATTTCTGGATCGTTCTCGTAGGAGATACCATTACCGAAGAAGCACTCCCCACCTATGAATCTTGGTTGTTAGACATCGATGGTATTTCGCAACAACCCGATAACGGTTGGGCAAAATGGATTCGATCCTGGACTGCTGAAGAAAATAGACATGGAGATACGTTAAACAAATATTTGTATTTGTCTGGAAGGGTAAACATGCGTGAAGTAGAAATTACGACCCAACATTTAATTTCAGATGGTTTCGATATAGGAACGGCCTCCGATCCTTATAAAAACTTTATATATACTAGTTTTCAAGAATTGGCAACCTATATTTCACATAACAACGTCGCTAAAATTGCACGAAAAAAAGGACACAAAGCGTTGGCAAAAATGTCTAAGATTATCGCAGGAGATGAGATGCGCCACCATGTTGCATACACAGAATTTGTTAGACGAATTTTTGCCATTGACCCTAGTGAAATGATGTTGGCCTTTCAACACATGATGAAGCACAAAATTGTGATGCCTGCATTGCATTTAAGAGAATCTTTCTCGAAAAAAGGAAGTCTGTTTAGTGACTTTTCGACGGTGGCTCAAAGAGCAGGGGTGTATACCGGTTTTGATTATATTGACATCTTAAAAAAACTGAATGCCGCATGGGAGATTGATAAAATGACCGGCTTAACTGCTGAGGCAGAAAAAGCAAGAGATTATTTATTGAAGCTTCCCGATAGAATGTATCGGATTACAGAACGAATCATAATTCCAGAAACAAAGTTTCAATTCAAATGGTTAAATCCAATCTAAAAAAACCAAATCTCCTTGTAAAATAACAAGGAGATTTTTTTTAATACACATAAAATAACCAAATCTCCATGAGAGGTTTATGATGCAAAAACAAGATTTATATTGTACCTTGTTTTTCAAATCAATTTCAATGCAATCATTTATTTCTGAAACAATAGATACGATTTTAAAAACGACAACATCCTTTGAGAATGTGGTTTTTATATTGCCATCCCAAAGAGCAGGTGTTTTTGTAAAACAAGCATTGAAAGATAAAATTCATACAGGTTTTCTTCCTGAAATTCAAAATATTGGAAGCTTTATCGAAGAGGTGTCAGAAATTTCAAAAGTAGACAGTGTAGCGCTCTTATTCCATTTTTACACCATCTATAAAAGTGTTGAAAAAAACCCAGATTCCTTTGACAAGTTTTCATCCTGGGCATTTACAGTACTTCAAGATTTCAATGAAATCGATCAACATTTGGTAAAAGCTGCAGAAATATTTGTGTACTTGAGAGATATAGAACGCTTAAAAAAATGGTCTGTAGAGGGGGTTTTTAAAGAAACAGCCATGGTGAAAGATCATTTTTCTTTTGTGGAAAAATTAGGAGAATTTTATCCAAAACTATACGCATTTTTAAAAGAAAAAAATATCGGGTACCAAGGATTAATTTATAGAGAGGCAACCCTAAAGATGGATGCATATCTCCAAAACAATCCACATAAAAAGTTTGTTTTTATTGGTTTTAACGCTTTGAATACTGCAGAGGAGGTATTGATTCAGAAAATGTTGGCCGCTCAAAACACTACAATTTATTGGGACATTGACGCTGCATTATTAGACAAAAAACAACAAGCAGGTCAATTTATAAGAAAATACAAAAGCACTTGGAAACATTATGAAAAAAACGATTTAAATACCATTGGGACTACTTTTTTTGAGAAAAAGAACATCGCGGTTATTGGGCTTTCAAAAAATATTTCTCAAATAAAATATGCCGGAGAAATTTTATCAAAACTACCACAATTACAGAATACCGCCATGGTGTTGTCTGATGAAACATTGCTGCCAATTACGTTGAGTTCTTTACCAAAAAATGTAGCGGCCATAAACATTACCATGGGATATCCTTTAAAAGACATCCCTTCCACTGCGCTCATGTTCAGTGTGTTTCAATTGTTTTTATCACAAGAAAAACTTCAAAAAATAACTGAGAATAGCTTTTACCACAAAGATGTCATTCGTTTTATAAAAGCACCCGCAATTTACAGATTACTTCAAAAGGACGGCG
>NZ_JBDNAI010000093.1:0-25959 GCF_039768515.1 Wenyingzhuangia sp. | reverse complement strand
TCTTCTAAATACTTTTGTATCGCGCCAAATTGATCAAAGGGAGCATAGATCAAAACTCCTTCCTCTTCTTTGAAAACTTCTTCGACTTCAAAATCCATCAACTCTAGTTCTAACTCCTCCAAGTCCATTCCTTCAGCGGTTTTTATGGTAAAATTACAGACGTGATCAAACATAAAGATAACAGATCCTGAGGTTCCCATGTTACCGTTGCATTTATTGAAGGCTGAGCGGACATTTGCTACTGTACGATTGTTGTTGTCTGTTGCTGTTTCTACGATGATTGCGATACCATGAGGTGCGTATCCTTCGAACAGTGCCTCTTTGTAATTGGCAGTGTCTTTATCAGTTGCTTTTTTAATCGCTCTCTCGACATTTTCTTTCGGCATGTTTGCAGCTTTTGCATTTTGCATCACTGCACGTAACCTTGAATTGGCATCAGGATTTGGGCCTCCTTCTTTGATTGCCATAACAATGTCTTTTCCTATGCGCGTAAACGTTTTGGCCATGGCAGACCAACGTTTCATTTTACGTCCTTTTCTCAATTCAAATGCTCTTCCCATTTCAGTATCGTTTGTTTATCCTGTAAAACTATTATTTTTTCTATTTCGCTCCAACTTTTTGTTAGACCTGTAGAACGCCTAGATTAAAAGGTTTTTCTATTGGTGCGTTGTTTGCGGCTTCTATTCCCATTCCGATCCATGTTCTAGTTTCCAGAGGATCAATGACTGCATCTGTCCAAAGTCTTGAGGCTGCATAATACGGAGAGGTCTGTTTGTCGTATTTGGTTTCTATGTTTTTGAGTATTTCAGCATGTCTTTCAGGAGTTATTTCTTCTCCTTTACGTTTTAAAGTTGCTTCTTCTATTTGTGCCAAAACCTTTGCTGCCTGTGCACCACCCATTACGGCTAATCTAGAAGATGGCCATGAAAAAATTAATCTTGGGTCAAAAGCTTTTCCACACATGGCGTAGTTTCCTGCTCCGTAAGAATTTCCAATCACTACGGTGAATTTTGGTACTACTGAATTGGAGACAGCGTTGACTAACTTTGCTCCATCTTTGATAATTCCTCCATGTTCACTTTTACTACCAACCATAAACCCAGTTACGTCTTGTAAAAAAACCAACGGGATTTTTTTCTGATTACAGTTCGCAATAAAACGAGTAGCCTTGTCGGCGGAATCCGAGTAGATGACCCCTCCAAATTGCATTTCTCCTTTTTTGTTTTTAAGAACTTTTCTTTGGTTGGCAACAATACCCACAGCCCAACCTTCTATTCGGGCATACCCACAAATGATACTTTCACCATATCCGTCTTTATATGCTTCAAATGCGGAGTCATCTACCAGTCGTTTGATGATTTCGTTCATATCATACTGTTCGGCTCTAGACTTTGGTAGTATCCCATAGATTTCTTCTGGATTTTCTTTAGGAGGAATCGTTTCTTTTTTACTGTACCCAGCTTTGTCAAAATCTCCAATTTTATCCATGATGTTTTTGATGGTGTCTAAGCAATCCTTATCATCTTTAGATTTGTAATCTGTTACTCCAGATATCTCGCAGTGTGTTGTTGCTCCTCCTAAAGTTTCATTGTCTATTTGTTCTCCAATGGCTGCTTTTACAAGATAGCTACCTGCTAGAAAGATACTTCCTGTTTTGTTTACAATTAAAGCTTCGTCGCTCATGATAGGTAGATAAGCACCCCCTGCAACGCAACTCCCCATCACTGCAGAGATTTGAGTGATTCCCATACTGCTCATTTTGGCATTGTTTCTAAAAATTTTACCAAAATGCTCTTTGTCAGGAAAAACTTCATCTTGCAAAGGCAAATATACCCCAGCACTATCAACCAAATACAGAATTGGTATTCTGTTTTCCATTGCAATTTCTTGAGCTCTTAGATTTTTTTTTGCTGTAATAGGAAACCATGCACCAGCCTTTACGGTAGCATCATTGGCAACTACAATACATTGTTTTCCACTGACATACCCTATTTTCACAATTACACCTCCAGAAGGGCATCCTCCGTGTTCAGGGTACATCTCATCTCCCACAAAGGCACCAATTTCGATACTTTTTTTGTGGTCATCAAATAAATAATCAATTCTCTCTCTTGCTGTCAGTTTTCCTTTTAGGTGTAACTTTTCTATTCTCTTCAAACCGCCACCCAAAGCCACTTTGTTGAATCTAGACTTGAGGTCTGATAAAGTAAGTTTGTTGTGATCTTCGTTTTTATTGAATTTGATGTCCATAATGTGTTTTTTGCAGTTTCAAATGTACAAAATTGCTAACATTTTTAAGGAATAACGGATTATTAATAGCGGAGAAATTCTTTTTTAAGATTGAATTTTTATTGAAACAAATCGTTATAAATAATACTATTTGTGAAATAGAATTAAGATTGAGACATTGGTTTTAATATAAAAAATTAAATTTACAATGTTAAACTTTAGTAAGACTTATACAATACTCGTTTGGTAAAAGTATTTTTTGTGGTCTACTCCAATAAATAAAAAAAATGAAGAAAAGTAGTATAAAAAAAATGGGGAATTCACCATTTACCATGATGGGTCCAATAGAATTAAGACAGCCAATACCCAGTAGGTATATTGATAGGGTTAATCCATTTCTTTTGTTGCATCATTATGGACCTTATCCTATCAGTAAAGAAAGTAATCCTTTTGATTTAGGAGCCCATCCACATAGAGGATTTGAACCTATCACTTTTTTAATTCAAGGAGAGCAGAAGCATAGAGATTCGTTAGGAAATATTCAAACCATTAAGAGTGGAGGTGTCCAGTGGATTACTTCCGGTAAGGGAATTATCCATGCAGAAGGGCCCACTCCAGAATTTATTGAAAGAGGAGGAGCATTAGAGGGAATTCAGTTGTGGTTGAATTTGCCAAGAAATAAAAAAATGATAGAACCTGCCTACCAACAAGCCGATTTAGATGAAATGGAAAGTATTGTTTTTGAAGGAGGAACACTAACCGTAGTTGCGGGGGTACAGGGAGGAAAGTCGGGCGTTATCAAAACCCAAACCCCTGTAAATGCTTTTTGGGTAGACTTGAAAAAAGGAGGAGAATTACCTGTAGAGATTTCAAAAAACCAAGATGCGATGGTTTATCTGATTACTGGAGATGTGGAAGTGAATGAAACAGAGCGTTTGGTTTATGGAGAAACTGTTTTAGCAACTTTTGAAAATGATGGAGATGGATTTACGTTGAAAGCGAATGAAGTTTCAAAATTATTGGTCTTATCTGGAGCTCCTATTGATGAACCAGTAGTGATGGAGGGACCATTTGTGATGAACAGTAGGAGGGAAACGATGCAGGCTTTTATGGATTATCAACAAGGTTTTATGGGAAGGTTAGAGTAAATAAATCGGTTTTTTATTCCATATAAAGCTCAGGTATTGATTTTGTGTTCTTTGAAAAAGAAGAAAAAAGAGTGCGAGAATGATGAAGTAAAGGACAAATCTACAGTTTAAAATAAATATGATGAAAAACATTGTCACAGGAATTGCTTTTATCCTTTGTGGAATTGTTACTTTTGGTGTCCTTATAAAATGCCAAAAAATGAAGACGATAGAAGCTCCAATTGCAGATAAAATTCCAACTGAGCTAGTAAAACATAATGACATTCGTGTTGATAATTATTACTGGATGCGTTTGTCAGATGCAGAAAAAGAAGCTGATAATCCCTCGGAAAAAACACAAAAAGTCATTTCCTATCTCAATGATGAGAATTCTTTTTTTAAAGAAGAAAGCAAACACACTTTAAAATTTCAAGACGATCTGTTTCAAGAAATGAAAGGTAGAATTAAGGAAGACGATAGTTCTGTTCCCTATTATAAAAATGGCTACTATTACATTACTAGATATGATGTTGGAAGTCAGTATCCAATTTATACTCGCAAAAAAGATTCTCTATCTGCTAAAGAAGAAATTTTGTTAGATGTAAATATTTTGGCAAAAGGATATGATTATTTTGACATTGGGGGTATGTCTATAAGTACCAATAACAATTTATTGATTTATGGGGTAGATCCTACAGGAAGAAGGCAGTACACTTTGTTTGTGAAAGACCTTTCTACTGGTGAAGTACGAGAAGATCATATTGAATTGACAACTGGTTCAGCGACTTGGGCGAACGACAATCAAACCTTTTTTTACACCAAAAAAGATATGGTTACGCTACGAAGTGATAAAATATACAGACATGTTTTAGGCACCTCTCCAGAGGAAGATGTATTGGTCTTCCAGGAAAAAGATGAAACTTATGGCGTGTATGTTGGGAAAACAAAGTCAAAAAAATATATTTTAATAGGGTCTTATAGTACATTACAAACAGAGTATCAGTATTTAGAAACAGATACCCCAACAGGAAAATTTAAAGTTTTCCAACCCAGAGAAAAAGGGTTAGAATATAGTCTAACACATTATGATGATGCTTTTTATATTCACACCAATAAAGATGGTTCGACTAATTTTAAATTGATGAAAACCTCGGAAACTGCAACTGATAAAAGCAATTGGGTTGATGTTATTCCGCATAGAGAGCAGGTCTTACTTGAGGATATGACTATTTTTAAGGACTTTTTGGTTTTAGAGGAGCGAGAAAATGGATTGGGTAAAATAAGAATTATAAGATGGGATCAAAGTCAGGACTATTATTTACCATTTCCGGAAGAGACTTATGCTGCCGCAGTATTAGGCAATTCAGAGTTTGATACTCCTTGGTTGCGTTTTGCGTACAATTCAATGACGACTCCTAGTTCGGTTATTGATTTTAATATGCATACCAAAGAAGAAGTGATTAAAAAGGAGCAAGAAGTGCAAGGAGGAACCTTTGACAAAAAGAATTATGTCAGTAAACGCATCTGGGTAAAAGCTAGGGACGGTAAAAAAGTAGCGCTTTCTATTGTGCATAGGAAGGATACTAAAATTGATGAAAATACGCCCATTTTTATGTATGCATATGGATCTTATGGGCATACGATAGATGATGGGTTTAGTACCACACGCTTGACTTTATTAGATAGAGGTTTTGTCTTTGCATTGGCACATATTAGAGGTTCAGAATATTTGGGAAGACCTTGGTACGAGGATGGGAAATTGTTAAACAAGAAAAATACATTCAACGATTTTGTTGATTGTGCTCAGTTTTTAATTGAAAGTAAAATGACTTCACCTGCTCATTTATATGCCATGGGAGGGTCTGCCGGTGGATTGCTCATGGGAGCAATCTGTAATATGAATCCTGAATTGTTTCATGGGGTAATATCAGCGGTTCCATTTGTAGATGTTGTAACTACAATGCTAGATGATAGTATTCCTCTAACAACAGGAGAATATGATGAATGGGGAAATCCAAATAATAAGGAGTTTTATGATTATATCAAATCGTATTCCCCGTACGATAATATTGAAGCCAAAGAATATCCAAATTTATTGGTTACAACTGGATTGCATGATTCACAAGTGCAATATTGGGAGCCTGCGAAATATGTAGCAAAATTAAGAGACTATAAAACAGATAAGAACAAGCTCTATTTACACACAAATATGGAGGCAGGACATGGAGGTGCCTCTGGCCGTTTTGATGCCTTAAAAGAAGTGGCTATGGAGTATGCTTTTATCTTAGATTTAGAAGGAATTAAACAATAGTTTATCTTAGATATTGGGTATAAAAAAAACCGAGCTTTTGCTCGGTTTTTTTTGTTTTATGTACGACTGTGTGTTTAGTCGTTGTCGTTTACGTTGATTCCTTCGTAAGCATTCATTCCGTGTTCGTGGATGTCTAAACCTTCTACTTCTTCTTTTTCAGAAACCCTTAGACCAATGGTCTTTTTGATTGTAAAAAGAATGATGAAAGAAGAAGTCAAACAGGTGATACCAATCACCATTACTCCGTAGGCTTGCGTTCCTAACTGAGCAAAAGATCCAGTACTAAATACACCTTTATCACCCCAGATTCCAACAGCAAGGGTACCAAATATACCACAAACCAAGTGTACACCAATAGCTCCAACTGGGTCGTCTAGTTTTAATCTATCAATAATTCCAATGGCAAAAACGATAATTACACCCGCAATAAATCCTATGATAATTGCGTCCATTGGTGACATTAAATCCGCACCAGCAGTAATTCCTACCAAACCAGCCAAAGAACCGTTGAAGGCCATGGTAATATCATACGTCTTAAACTTAAGGTAAGAAGTAATAAAAGCAGCGATGATACCAGAGGCTGCGGCTAGAGATGTAGTGACCAATACAAGAGATACCAATCCTGCGTCAGCAGATAAAACAGATCCCCCGTTAAAACCAAACCAACCAAACCAAAGTAGAAAAACTCCTAGAGCAGCTAAAGGAATATTGTGTCCTTCAATAGGTTGAATCGTACCATTAGATAAGTATTTACCCAAACGAGGTCCTAGCAAGATTACTGCCACTACAGCAGCCCAACCTCCTACGGAGTGAACCAAAGTAGAACCTGCAAAATCATAGAATCCCATTTGATCTAAAAATCCACCTCCCCATTTCCATGAACCTACTATTGGATATATAATTCCAACATAAACAAGTGAAAAGATTAAAAATGAGTTTAATTTGATTCTTTCAGCTACGGCACCTGATACAATTGTAGCAGCCGTTGCAGCAAACATCCCTTGGAATAAAAAGTCTGTCCAGTAAGTGTAACCATCAGCATATGCAGCGCTTAATCCACCCTCAGGTAAAGAAAGGCCCCAACCCGCAAAACCAAATACACCGTTAAATTCCCCTGGGTACATCAAGTTAAATCCACAAATGGTATAGGTGATTAGACCTATGGCCACAATCATAAAGTTTTTGAATAAAATATTTATAGCGTTTTTTGATCTCGCTAATCCTACCTCTAGAGCAGAAAAACCTAGATGCATGATAAAAACCAAAGCGATGGATACCATCATCCATAGGTTGTTAATTGTAAAGTTTAATGTAGTTTCCATATGTTTATCTTAATGTTTCTTCTCCTTTTTCACCAGTTCTTATTCTGTATGATTCTTGTACGTCGTACACAAAAATTTTACCATCACCTACATCACCTGTACTTCCAAATTTCAAAATCGTGTCGATTGTTACTTGTTCAAAGTCATCATTTACAACAATAGTTAGAAAGCGTCTCTGAATATCTGCGGTACTAAAAGAAATACCACGGTAAACTTTTCCTACTCTTTCGTTTCCTAAAGCGGTAACATCCCAGTAAGAAAAAAAGTTAACCCCTACATCGTGAAGGGCATTTTTTACGTCAGAAAATTTAGATTTTCTGATGATTGCTTCTATTTTTTTCATCGAGTTATAATTTATATTCGAGCGCAAATATATGTAATATGAAATGAATTGAAGTTTTAAAGCAAAAAAAAATACGTAGAATTTTAAAATTCTACGTATTTTTTTAAAAAAAAGAAATGAAATCTAAGTATTTTATCGTAGCGTTTGTTCCCCTTTTTCACCGGTCCTTATCCTGTAGCTTTCTTTGATGTCATATACAAAAATTTTACCATCACCCACTTCACCCGTTGCGCCAGATTTTAAAATTGTACTGATGGCTACTTCTTCGTAATCGTCATTAACGATGATTGATAAATATCTTCTTTGTATATCTGCAGTGCTAAAAGAAATACCACGGTAAACTTTTCCTA
The DNA here is from genome assembly GCF_039768515.1 of Wenyingzhuangia sp. Taxonomy (NCBI): domain Bacteria; kingdom Pseudomonadati; phylum Bacteroidota; class Flavobacteriia; order Flavobacteriales; family Flavobacteriaceae; genus Wenyingzhuangia; species Wenyingzhuangia sp. The sequence goes on along the minus strand of NZ_JBDNAI010000093.1, from coordinate 18,277 downwards.
CTCTTTCATTTCCTAAAGCAGTAACATCCCAAAACGAAAAAAAATTAATTCCAGCCAGGTGTAAAGCGTTTTTGACTTCTGAGAACTTTGATTTTCTGATAATAGCTTCAATTTTTTTCATTTTTTTGGATTTAGATTTATCTAAAGATACAACAATAGTATTCAAAAAAAGCGACCTAATTCTTTTAAAAGATTTAGGCCGCTTTCCTCTAAACTAAAAACAAATTCTTAATCATTGTATACACCAATTCCGTGTTCAGCTTTGTCTAATCCTTCGATTTCTTCTTTTTCAGAAACTCTTATTCCAATGGTTTTCTTTAAGATAAAGAATACAATTGTTGCTGTTACTAATGCCCATCCTGCATAAGATAAAGCTCCAATTACCTGTACTCCAAAGTCTGCATCTGGATAGAAAACTCCCACAAGGATCGTACCTAAAGTACCACATACTCCGTGTACAGAGACAGCTCCAACAGGATCATCAATTTTTAATTTTTCATCTATGAAAGTTATTGCAATAACGACTACTACTCCTCCAATTAATCCCATAATGGCAGCAGAACCAGGAGAAACGTTTGCACAACCAGCAGTGATTGTTACCAACCCAGCTAATGCACCATTTAGTGTCATAGAGATATCAGGCTGTCCGTATCGAAACCAAGTATAAAACAATGCAGCGGCAGCCCCTGCAGCAGCAGCAAGGTTAGTATTGATCAAAATAGTACCAACAGCTATCACGTCTTCTTCAGAACCAAAAGCCAATTGTGAACCTCCGTTAAATCCGAACCATCCTAACCATAAGATTAAAACTCCTAAAGCACCAAATACGATATTATGACCTGGAATTGCTTGAGAAACTCCATTTTTGTATTTTCCTATTCTTGGTCCAACCATCATTGCACCAATCAATGCGGCCCATCCCCCTACAGAGTGAACAATTGAAGATCCAGCAAAGTCAATGAAACCCATTTGAGTCAACCATCCATCACCTTGCCATTGCCAGTGACCTGCAATCGGATAAATGACAACTGTCATAATGAAAGAAAAAAGAATGTAGGTTGTAAACTTAGTTCTACCAGCGACTGCTCCAGAAACAATAGTTGCAGCAGTTGCGGCAAAAACCGTTTGGAAGAACAAATTGTACATGTCGACCCCTTCGTTATAGAATAGAGAAGGAGTTCCAACCCAGCCCCCAATAGTTTCTCCGTACATAACGGTATAACCTATGGCCCAAAATCCTAAAGAACCTACGATCAAGTCCATTAAGTTTTTCATAATAATATTTCCTGCGTTCTTTGAACGTGTAAACCCAACTTCTACTAGGGTAAATCCTGCCTGCATGAAGAATACCAGAATTCCTGATATAATAATCCACAAAGCTCCCATGATTGCACTTGTATCCATAATCTAAATTTTAAATTTTTTTATTTATTTTTATTTTAATGTGTCTGCACCCTTTTCTCCAGTACGTATACGATATGTCTCTGATACGTCTGAGACAAATATTTTTCCATCTCCAACTTCTCCTGTAGAAGCCGATTTTAACAAAGTATCAATTGTGATTTGTTCAAAATCATCGTTTACGATAATTGCCAATTGACGCCTTTGAATGTCGTTGGTGCTGAAAGATACTCCACGGTATACTTTTCCTACTTTTTCATTTCCTAGACCAGTTACATCCCAGTAAGAGAAGAAGTTTACATCTATTTCATGTAAGGCTTCTTTCACTTCAGAAAATTTTGATTTTCTGATGATCGCTTCGATTTTTTTCATAATTAGAAGATTTTATTTGTGTTAAAATGTTTTAGTTATCTGGCAAGATTCACATCTTGCCAGATTGTTTTTAATCTTATCTAAAGCTTAGAAAGAATATACAGCAGCTACTGTCAACTGGTTAAAGCTTTCTTCGCTTGATCCTTCAATCAATCCATCTTCAGAAGAATCGATTCTTAAATCAGCAACAACGTTTAAATTGTCTGTTAATGCTGTGTTAGCTGTCAAGGTAATTGCAGTTACGGACTCATCGTTATTAGCCTCTCCATTGTAAGCAAAATATTCAGGACGTAATCCTAAAGATAATGTTTCTGAAGCTGCATATTGTAAGTACAAAGCAGCACCTTGGTATCCAGACTTTGCGTCAGCAGATGATGAATGTGCAGCATTAATTCCTACGTAAAAAGCGTCAGATACGTCAAATCCTCCGGTGTAGTCTAAGTATAACTGGTCAGTTGCACCAAAACCATCAGCACCATAAGCGATGTTTAAGTATTGACCTTTGTAACCTGCTTGGAAACCTAGTTGAGCATAGTCTTCACCATAAGCTGTTCCAAAGTTACCATGTGGGTTGGTTACGGCAACCATGAAAGATAAGTCTTCAGAAGCTGCATAGTCTAACTTCGCTCCAACATGTGTAAATGGTCCCGCGTTGAATAAGTAAGATACCGTATAGTTGAAGTTTGCTGCAGGAGAGATTACTTCATATCCTAAGAAAGTATTGAACTGACCAGCAGTTACGGTTAATGCATCATTCACGCTGTAAGATACATACATTTGATTTACAATACTTCCGTATCCTGAAGCATCTGCAGACCTAGGTCCGAAGGCCAAATCCACAACCGCTGTAGCCTTTCCAGCCTCGTAAGCGAAGATTGTGTTTGCCATCCCTAAACCAAACATTGTAGCGTCTTCTGGAGTATCTACTAATAATCCAGGTGCTCCTGCACCGTCAACTGTATTTACAGTTCCATAAACATCAACTGTTCCAGATACAGTCAATTTTCCTTCTTGTGCAAAAGTTAACATTCCCGTTAACATCATTGCTGATAAAATAATTTTTTTCATACTTAAGTATTTTGTGTTTTTAAGTTTTGACAAATCTACGTATTAATACGTATTAAACAAGTATTGTACACCTGTTTTTTCGCAGTTTTTTACGTACATACTGAGTTTACTACTTACGTAGTGTAGATAAATGATAAAAAAATAGGAGTTTAGATACATTGTTTATACATTTGTTGTCTATACATTTATTGTTTGTACAACAAAATAATGATCAACTATGGAGAACATATATAACAAAGCAGTTGTAGGTTTGATGTTAGCAGGAAATTACGTCATGGAACCTCTCAATAGTTTTTTCAAAGGCTATGATTTAACAGTACAGCAATACAATATTCTAAGGATTTTGAGGGGACAGAACGGTACTCCCATCAATTTATATGAATTGCTTACTCACATGATACACAAGAGTAGTAACACAACAAGATTGGTTGAAAAGCTGAGGTTGAAAGGATTGTTAGAACGCAAAGTATGTGAATCGAATAGGCGAAAGATAGAGATTGTAATTACCACCAAAGGTTTGGATTTGTTAGAAAATATAAATCAATCTTTGATAGACTTTGAAGAAAAATTAGTCCACAATTTGTCAAAAGATGAACTAAACACATTATTAGAATTAATAAATAAAGTAACAAATAAATAAACAAACAAAATGAGAACAACAATGATGAAATCACTATTGGTAGCAGTATTAGCAATTAACTTGTCAGTATTTGCAGGCGTAAAAAATCCAATAAAACTAGGGAAAAGCACGGTAACTTGGATTGGTAAGAAGGTTACAGGAGCGCACGAAGGTACCATTGCCCTAAAAGCTGGGGATGTAATTTTAGAAGATGGAGCTCTGGCGGGGGGAACTTTTGTGGTTGACATGACAACTATAGACGTTACAGATTTAGAGGGTGAATATAAAGGCAAATTAGAAGGTCACTTAAAGTCGGATGATTTTTTTGGAGTCGCGAAATTTCCAGAAGCTACCTTTGTGATCACAAGTGTTGAGGGATCAATAGTAAAGGGTGATCTTACGATTAAAGGTCATACAGAAGAACAATCATTTGATTTGATTACCAAAGACAATACAATTAGTGGTAAAGTAATGATTGATAGAACTAAGTTTGGAATCAAATACGGATCAGGTTCATTTTTCGATAATTTAAAGGATAAAGCCATTGATGATGAGTTTGAATTGAATGTAAATATTCTTTTTTAATAGAAATATTTTATTGACAACATAAGTATAGGTTCAACATCAAATGATGCTGGACCTATATTTTTTTATGTCAATTTGAAGAAACTTATCTATTCGAACACTATATTTCTTAAATTCGCAGAACAAACAAAAGTACATATGTCTAAATTTGAATTGAAATTACCTAAAATGGGTGAGAGTGTGGCTGAGGCTACGATTACTACTTGGTTGAAAGAGGTGGGAGATTTTATTGAGTTAGATGATGCTGTATTGGAGATTGCCACCGATAAAGTAGATTCTGATGTTCCTAGTGATGTTTCAGGTATTTTGGTGGAGAGAGTATATGAAGAGGGAGATGTAGTAAAAGTAGGAGAGGTATTGGCAATCATCGACACCCAAAAGGAGGAATCTGAAGTCTCTAGACCAGAAGCAAATAAGATAGAAGAACCTAAAAACATTGAAGATAACATTATTGAGGTTGAAGCTGAAGTAAATGAAGTGATTGCACAAGTTTCTGTATCCTCAACCCCAGTGATAGCTAATAACGAGGATCATTTTTATTCTCCGTTGGTTAAAAAAATAGCAGAAACTGAAGGCATTACTCAAGCGGAATTAGACGCTTTGAAGGGCACAGGATTAGATGGAAGAGTAACCAAAGACGATGTGTTGACTTATTTAGAGCACAGATCTAAACCCACTTCTAAGCCGTCTGTTGATCAAGTAGAGGCCAAGAAAAGCGAGACTCCTGAGATTCATCTTGAGGGAGCAACACCGTTAGAGGTAAATTCCACCGACGAGTTGATTACCTTGTCGAGGATGGGTAAAATGATTTCAGATCACATGGTGCATTCTAAGCGAAAAGCTTCTCATGTTCAATCTTTCATAGAGGTAGATGTAACGAACATTGTAAATTGGAGAGCCAAAGTTAAGGATGCTTTTTTAGAAAGAGAGGGCGAAAAGCTCACTTATACCCCTATTTTTATGATGGCAGTGGCTCAAGCGATTAAGAAATACCCATTGGTCAATATCGTGTTTGATGGTGTGGATCAAGTGGTAGTTAAGAAATCTATAAATTTAGGAATGGCATCTGCTTTAGCGGATGGAAATTTAATTGTTCCTGTGATTAAAAATGCGGAACACTTAAACTTAATTGGAATGACCAAATCTGTCAATGATTTGGCTCTACGATCTAAGCAGAATAAATTGAAACCAGAGGATGTCAAAGGCGGCACTTACACTGTTACAAATATAGGAGGTTTTGGTTCTGTCTTTGGAACTCCAATAATCAATCAGCCAGAGAGTGCTATTTTAGCTATTGGTGCTATTAGAAAAGTTCCAGCAGTTATAGAGACTTCAGAGGGCGATTTTATAGGAATCCGACATAAAATGTATCTGTCACATTCCTACGATCATCGTGTGATTAATGGTGCTTTAGGAGGGTTATTGATTAAAGAAATAAAAGATATTTTAGAAGCCTGGGACGTAGATCAATTGGCATAGGATACTTTATGCTTCAAATATTAAAAAAAGCCTGTTAGTTATAGCAGGCTTTTTTATTTCAATTGGATTCAAATATTTCTGTTAGAATTTCGTGGCTACTCATGTTTGGTTCTTGTATTTGTAAAATATTGGAGAGTGTTGGGGCAATTTGTGTAATGTTTACAGGTCTTTTGACTTTTTTTCCTTTTTTTATGTTTCCACCGTAAAACAGAATGGGAATGTGAGTGTCATAATTATAACCACTACCATGAGTCGTTCCTGTTTTGGTATAGTAGTCACTAATTACAGTAGGTTCAAGGGTTAAAAGAATATCCCCAGATCTTTTTTGGTGATAACCCTCTTGTAACAAACTCAAGGGAGATTTTGTAAATTCTGCATTTTGCATGGCATAGGCAGAAACTGCTCTATGCACATTTGGATATGTAACAATTTCATTGATCAGCTGATTTTGGACTTCTTCAAGTTTCAATCCTAGTTTATCAATTTCAATATGATCTAAGAAAATTTGTTCATTAGAATAATCTTTGATCAAACTGTAGCTGCCATACGTTTTGTCCATAAATTGATTTAGTTTTATAAACAATTCTTTTTTAGAAAAGTATCCTCCAGGTATTTTATGTTCCATCAAATAATTTGGGATTTCAACAACTCCATGATCTGCGGTTACAAACATCACATAGTTCTTGTTTCCTACTTTTCTGTTTAAGTAGTTGATGAAGTCATTTAAGTCATTGTTTAGTCTTATATAAGCATCTTCAATCTCTTTGGAGCCCGCACCGTATTTATGACCAATATAATCAGTAGATGAAATGCTAATCGCCAAAAAATCGGAGTACTTTTTACTTTTTCCTAAGGTTTCGTTTTTTACTATTTCTTTCGCAAAATCTAACGTCATTGTGTTACCAAAAGGAGTGTTTTTTAAGAGATCATAAGTTCCATTTTTATCTTTTAGTGCTCCTAGGTCATGAGGAAAAACAGGTTTTTCTTCTCCGTTAAATCGCCCCTCATATTCACTAAAATCGTCTCTGCTTTCTGTGTATTTGTGTATTTTTTTTCGGGTAACCCACGGGGAAGTTAAATACTCGCTGAGTTTTAATTTATTCAATGTATTGTAAAGACTTACCCAACTAGGTAGCACTTCAGTGTAGTATGAGCTGGAAACCCAATTTCCAATTTTTCCACCATCAAACCAATATGCAATATCAGCGGCATGGCCTACGGGTAAAATAGCTGATCGGTCTTTGATTGCAATACCAATGACTTTTCCTTTAAAATGCTGAGCTAATTTTAATTGATCACTAACGGTAGAGGCGATCAGTCTTTTTGGTGATCTTTTTCCTTCGTTACTAAAACTACCAATGGTTTTGTAGCTGTTGTCATGAACCACATAAACACTTTTATCGTTGTATTTGTCATACCAATTATTTCCTATAATCCCATGGTTTTTTGGCGTTGTACCTGTGTAAATAGACGCATGGCCAACAGCGGTGTAAGTTGGTATGTAATTAAAATGGGCATTTTCATAAGTGGTTCCGTTCTTTATGATTCTATTAAATCCCTTGGAGCCAAATTGTTTTTTGAATTTCTGTAAATAGTCATATCTCATTTGATCAACAACAATTCCGATGACAAGTTTTGGTTTTTTTACCTGTTGTGCACTTAAAGTCAGTACATGAAGCATTACAAATAAGTTAAATATCTTTATCATTTTCAAAGGGAGTAATTTTAAAACAATATTAAAAGTAAGCATATTAGAGTAATTATTTGTGAAGTATTTGATATTTTAGCTTAAATTTTGGTCAATGAATTATATCAAGAGTATTGGCGTCTATGTCATCATGCTTAAAAGTGTTTTTAAAAAACCACAAAAGCGAAAGATTTTTTGGGAGGCTGTTTTTAGAGAAATAGATGATTTAGGTGTAAAGTCCATGGGGATTGTAGCTTTCATAGCTTTTTTTATTGGAGGTGTTGTAGCCATACAAACGGCATTGAATTTGGAGGATCCCATCATACCAAAATATCTCATAGGTTTTGCAACCAAGAGATCTGTTATTCTAGAGTTTTCGTCTACTTTTATTATGGTTATTTTGGCAGGTAAAGTAGGATCTTACATCACCTCAAGTATAGGAGCAATGCGTGTATCAGAGCAGATTGATGCTCTAGAGGTCATGGGCGTAAACTCTTTAAATTACCTAGTGCTTCCAAAGATCATAGCGACCGTATTCTTTTATCCTTTTTTGGTCTTGTTGGCCATGTTCCTGGGGATTTTAGGAGGTTGGGTTTCTGCCATCGCGACGGGATTGTTCAAGAAACAAGATTATATTGTAGGTGTTCAGTTAGATTTCGAGCCGTATTTAATTTGCTACAGCCTTATCAAGTCCGTAGTTTTTGCTTTTTTGATTGCGACGATACCTTCTTATTTTGGTTATTATGTAAAAGGAGGTTCTTTAGAAGTTGGTAGTGCAAGTACAAAAGCAGTGGTTTGGACCATTGTTATGATTATTTTTACGAATTATTTTTTAACTCAAATGTTGCTAAGCTAAAATTATGATAGAAGTTAAAAAAATATATAAGAGTTTTGGGGATTCCCCTGTGCTTAAAGGTGTTGATGCTTCTTTTGAGGCTGGAAAAACCAATTTGATTATTGGTAAGAGTGGTTCAGGAAAAACCGTTTTTTTGAAAACACTATTGGGATTACACCTTCCTGATCGGGGTATCATATCTTATAATGGTCAATCGACAGCCGCTATGTCTTTGAAAGAAAAAAGGCAGCTAAAACAGGATTTAGGGATGGTGTTTCAAGGTTCGGCTCTTTTCGACTCCTTGACAGTCGAAGAAAATGTAATGTTTCCGTTGAAAATGTTCACGAGTCAAGTCTATTCTGATATGTTAGATCGAGTGAATTTTGTATTGAAGAGGGTCAATTTAATCAACTCAAATCATAAATTTCCAGCTGAATTATCAGGAGGAATGCAAAAGCGTGTGGCTATCGCACGTGCGATTGTAACCAATCCAAAATATTTGTTTTGTGACGAGCCCAATTCGGGCTTAGATCCCAGAACCTCAATCGTGATAGACAATCTTATACAAGAAATTACAGATGAATATCAAATGACAACAGTTATCAATACGCATGACATGAACTCTGTCATGGAAATTGGTGAAAAAATAATTTTTCTTCAAGAAGGCTTAAAAGAATGGGAGGGGACAAATGAAGATATATTTAAAACTGATAATGAAGCAGTTGTAAATTTTGTGTATAGTTCTAACTTATTTAAGAAAGTAAGAAAGGCCTATTTAGAAGAATAAATTTTTCTTTTTCTTTTGTGTAACTATATAAAAGTCCTATATTTGCACCCGCAATAACTAGTGGTATTTAATGACCTGGTAGCTCAGTTGGTAGAGCATCTCCCTTTTAAGGAGAGGGTCCTGGGTTCGAGCCCCAGCCCGGTCACAAATTACAGTTTTAACACGATTTATTGCATGGTGAGATACTCAAGTGGCCAACGAGGGCGGACTGTAAATCCGCTGACTATGTCTTCGAAGGTTCGAATCCTTCTCTCACCACTAATGACCTGGTAGCTCAGTTGGTAGAGCATCTCCCTTTTAAGGAGAGGGTCCTGGGTTCGAGCCCCAGCCCGGTCACAAATGCAAAATGATTAAAAAGCCTATAAATCTTAGATTTATAGGCTTTTTGTCTATGTAAACTTATATAGTCTTTTATCTTTTTTATGGGTTCTCTATAAGCGTTTGTTTAGAGGGGAAATGATTGATGAGTTCTATTTTTGATTTGTCTAGCCTAATTGCTAACCATTCTTTTAGTTGTTGCTGTTTAATAGTGTCATTGACTTTCCATGTAGCTTCAAATACGCTTACTGTGTCTATCTTGATAAAGTTGGTTTCTAATTTATTAGCAAAACTCAATCTGTCTAGGTGCTCATAAATAATTTTTGCTTCCTGGCTAATTTTAACAAAGGGGATTTGTTGTTTTAGTAATAATTGGAGTTGTGCTTCCTTTTCAAGAATTAAGCTTTCTTTTTGTTGAATGATTTCATCTTTGGTTGCTACTAGGTTTTGATTCTTGATGTATGAGTCTTTGATCATGTTAATTTCGTCTTCAAGAAAAGAGCTTTTGTCATCTTGTTGGATTTCTAAAGTAGATTTAGGCAGTCCATATTCTTCAAGTTTATTAGACCAAATGGTTTTTTGTGTGTTGTTTAGATTGGTTCCTAAAACCACAATTTTAATTTTTCTCTTTTCATAATTAACGACGCTATTGATAATTCCAGCGTTGGTCTTTTCCTGTAGCGATGTGACAAATTTTTCTGCATTTAATTTATACTGATTTCCTTTAAAGAGTAAATAAAACTGATACATGCTAAATCCAATAATCACCGTTGCAATGATTGCTGCAAATTGAGAGACTCTTTTGCGTTTGGTTTCGTTGATGTATTTGACAATTGGAAAGCGCAAAAATTTGACCAACGAAAAAGTTGCAATAGCAATGAAAATAGCATTGATAATAAAGAGAAACATAGCCCCAAAAAAGTATTCTAAATTCCACGTAGCCAGTCCGTATCCTGCAGTACATAAAGGCGGCATTAAAGCTGTTGCAATAGCGATACCAGCGATCGTGTTGGTCATTTCTGTTCTTCTACTCAGTGCTATAATTAATGCCAGTCCCCCTGCGAGAGCAATAAGAACATCTCTAACATCTGGCGCAGTACGAGCAATAATTTCTGGTGTAGCTTCTTGAAACAAAGGAATGCTAAAAAACAAAAAAGAAGTAGTAATACTTAAACCAACCATGACCCCCAGATTGATAAGAGATCTTTTTAAGGTGTCGATATCATTAATTCCGATAGAGAGTCCTAGTCCTAAGATAGGTCCCATTAATGGAGAGACAAGCATTGCACCAATGACAACAGCGGTAGAACTCACATTTAGTCCGATTGACGCAATAAATATTGAAAAAATAAGTACCCAAGCATTATGGCTCTTTACAGGAATTCCAGCTTTAATTTTTTCAATTGTTATCTCTTTGTTTGTCTCTTCTCTTATGTCTAAAAGGTTTGTTAAAAAAGTTTTAATTGCGTTAAAAAAGCCTTTGAATCCTTCTTTGACTTCTTTTTTATTGTTTTCTAGATTAGGGCTATTTTCAGTCGTCGCCATGAGTATTTTTTTTGGGTTCTATTCGTGTAATAAGCGCATTGCCTTTTATCAAAAATTTTTTTTGGTTTTTTGTTTCTAGGCATTCATATCTTGTTCTTCGTTTGTTTAGAATTTTAAAAACTCTATTGTTTATCAAAAACAAATCTCCAGATTTTAATTCAAATATAAATTTTTTATTGAGGTCCAAGCAGTTGACTTTCAGTTGTAGTTGCGTAGATAAAATTAAATCTGAATCTGTTGTTGCCTTTGGATTGACAAGGTGTTTTGCTAACGGGCTAAGGATCTCATCTTCAAAAATATCATTGGTTAGGAAAGGTAACATCAAACGTTGGAAATTTTGTTTCCATTGTTTACCATGTGGTTTGGCTTTTGGGTAATTCATGTGGGTTTCTAAATGAGCAATTTCATGAACCAAAGTAATTAAAAATTGAGCTTCAGATAAATCATTGTTGATTGAGATAGTAGCTATTGGTAGTGTTGCCCTGAAATCTCCTCTTTTGGTTTTTCTACCTTTTGTGATTTTTAAATGAAAACGGTAGTTGTTCAATAGTTCGGATAATGATTTTTTAGCTGCAATAGGAATATAGGGAAGCAATTTCTCAATCATAATGTTATGGTGTTGTGCTAGAAACCTCTAAAACTTTACCATTATAAAACCGATGCCCTTTGGTTGCAAAATCAAAAATGTAATTTGCCATTTCATTGGGCTTTATTGGTGCTTGATATCCAGGGAAAGCTTCTTGTAGCATTTCTGTTTGAACAGCTCCCAATGCCAAAACATTAAACGCAATTTTTTGTTCCTTATATTCTTCTGCTAGTAACTCAGACAAAGTGATTACTGCCCCTTTCGAGGAGCTATATGCGGCCAATCCCGGAAATTTAAGACTTCCTTGGATTCCGCCCATACTGCTGATGGTTACCACATGGCTGTTTTCTTCTAGATACGGGAGTGTTTTTTGGGTCAACAGTGCAACAGAAAACACATTGACTTGATAAACTTCTTTGAATTCTCGCTGAGAGATTTCAGCAAATGGTTTGTTGATCAATTTTCCAGCATTATGGATGATGGTTGTCAATGTGATGTTGTTTTTGGAGATATAGTCAATCACAGTTTCTATTTCATTTTCTTTACTCAAGTCAATTCCGAAAGTCTTGATTTTTGGATGATTGATAGCCTTTAAGGTTTTTGTGTTTCTGGATAGGGCTATCACATTAAAATTGTTGTTGGCAAAGAGCTGAGCCAATTCGAATCCTATACCTCTGCTAGTACCTGTTATAATTACTGTTTTACTCTTCATTTTCTTGGGGTTCTAAAGTCTTGAAATCTATATGTTGATAGGCACCAATATCTGGTGTCTCTATTCTATTTTGTTCTAAAATATCAAAAGGTACTAACTTTGAGTTTTCAAGATCAGCACGATTGATACCCTCGTTTTCTATCCCGATTCTTAAATCATTGATTGAAGTATTTCTAAAATCTAACTTTTTATTTAACAAGACATTTGTATATAAAAGACTATCAGTTGTATCGTAAAGTCCATCTCTTTTCTCGAGATTCAGTAAGCAATTTTTTAGATGAAAGTTAAAGTTTACATCTTGTTTTTTTTTGTCTAAAAATAGTTCACTTGTTCGGTTTCCTGAAATAATACAGTTCACAAAATTTGCATTGTTCAGAGGTGAGGAAATCAGGCTGTTGTTTTCGTCTAAATAATAATTAGCCAGAGAAACATTACTTTCTGATTTAAATCCTTTGTTCCAATAATTAGCAAAAGTACAATGTCTAAAAATATAGTTCCCCCCTTGTAAGTACAGGTTCGATTTTCCAGCTTGTCCTATAATTATATTTTCTGCGTCAATATTAGCATTTTCAGTGTAGATAGCATCTTCTGCTGCATTATATATCTCAGTGTTCTTTAAAGAAATAAGATTGGTATTGTTCGTAATTTTAAAACCTGTAATTGGATTCAATATTTTTAGATAATTGATGTTTACAATTCCTGTATTGTTCAAGTTTATACCTTTCCATTGTCCCGGAATTTGATTGTATTCATAGTTAAGGTTGTCACTTCTAAAAATGATAGAGTCTTTTTTGGTTCCATTGATGTTTAAAGTTGCTCCTTGTGCAATGGACAGACTAGCATTTTCGTTAAAATAGACCATTGTTCCTGCGTCAATTATGAGCTCACTGTTTTCCGGCACGATGGCATTTCCATAAATGACATACGGTTTGGTATTGGTAAATTGAGTTTGATTAATTTCATAATCAGTCCCTTCGTTAGGGAATAAAAAATGAGCGTCTTTGACCAAAGTAATTAAAGATACTTTTTGTTGGTTCGTATCAGAGTCAAAAAGGATAAGGTCTTTATAAAGCATTTCTTCATCTGTGTCCAAAATATCTGCGGTAACTTCAACAAAAATGAAAAGGCTGTCTTTTTTTAGTAGTAGAACGTTATCAAATTCAGTACCCGAAATACCATCCACATTGATTCTATATTTAGAATTGTCTTTACTTAGTTTTATTTTAGGAATATTGATATCATTATTTCCTTTGTTGTAAACTGTTAGAAGGTGGGTAGTGGTGGTTAAATTATTAAACACAGTGTCTAGGAATATAGTGTCCTTTGAGAAACTTAGGTTTCCTGAATTATTTGTAGTGCTAAAATCTTTGCGGCATGAGAGATGAGCTGCTGCAAGAATAAACAATCCTAATTTTAAAAAATGGATGCTTTTCATTTATTTTACTATTTCTATTTCAAATAATTTATCCCAATGCTTTCCCGTTACGTACAGTTTTTTTGTTTCGGAGTTGTAGGCAATTCCATTGAGTACCTTGTCTTGTGATTGTGCGATAGTTTTGTTGTCCAATAAATCTGTGAGCCCATTTAAATTGATAATGGCTTTCACAGTACCGTTTTTTGGGTTGATGATGGTAATGGCATTTTTCATCCAAATATTTGCATAGATTTCTCCCTCTACATATTCTAATTCATTTAGATCTTTTACGTATCTTTTGTTGGTGTAGGCTTCAATATAAAATTCTTCTTGACCGTTATTAGGGTTTAGAAACCAAATTTTTTCAGTTCCATCAGACTTGATGAGGTGAGTTTCGTTATGTGATAAACCCCAACCCTCTTTGCTTTTATTATAGTTAAATGTGTCTTCGGTTTCAAAGGTATTAACGTCGTGTATAAAGCCGACATTGCTTTGCCATGTGAGCTGATAAATTTTGTTGTTAAAGATCGTAATCCCTTCTCCAAAATATTTGTTTGCTAGAGGTTTTTCTTGAAGTGTTTTTCCTGTTTTCAGATCAATTTTTTTTAATACCGAGGCCCCATTTTGACCTGTTCCTTCAAACAATTCGTTGTTATAAAACTCGAGCCCTTGTGTAAAAGCGTTTCTATCATGAGGATAAGTGTTGATTACTTTGTAGCTATAAACTTGAGGTGCTTTGTCTGCTAAAAAAACAACGACCTTTTCTTTACTTGTAACGTCATCATCTTTACCAATACTTACTTTTAGGACATGTTTTCCCAAACGGTAATTTTTAATGTCCAAGGACATGTTTTCACCAGAACCTATTTTTTGTCCATCTAAAAAATAACGAATTTCACGATCTTCAATTGTAAGCTTTGAAACAGAGACAGTTAGGGGGTTATCTATTTGTGTTTTTGTAGGTGCGTTTAGATCAAAATCGACTTGTGTTTTACAAGCATAAATGCATTGCATTATTGAAAATAGGATGATGATTCGGTTTAAAGACATCGGATTATTGAAAATAAAGTTAATTCGGCGAAAATATTTCTGTTTATTTTTTTATTAATCAAAAATATACTTAAATTTGCAGTCTTGAAAATAAAACACAGTTAAAACATATATATAATTATGAAAAAAGGAATACATCCAGAAAATTATAGAATGGTAGCTTTTAAAGATATGTCTAATGGTGATGTATTTTTAACCCGTTCTACAGCCAACACAAAAGAAACGTTAGAAGTAGATGGTGTAGAGTATCCAGTTGTAAAAATGGAAATCTCTAGAACTTCACACCCCTTTTATACAGGAAAATCTAAACTAGTTGATACTGCTGGTCGTATTGATAAGTTTAAAACCAAATACGCTAAGTTCAAAAAGTAATTTTTTGATTTACAAATGATAAAAAAAGCTGTTGATACATCATCAACAGCTTTTTTGTGTTATAAGATTTAACGATTGCTTTTTACATCCCAGTAGTCTCTGAGTTGATTCCCAATAATCATAAAAGATAAGACTAATAAAACGATTAAGCTACCTGGTATGATTGCGAGATATGCTTTGCCCGTAACAATATAATTGTAATGATTTTTGATAATAATTCCCCAAGATGGAGTAGGGGGCTGTGCACCAAGTCCTAAAAAACTTAATCCACTTTCTACTAAAATTGATGCAGCAAAATTAGATGCTGAAATTACAATTATCGGCCCAATGATGTTGGGTAGAATATGTTTTGTAATAATTTTAAAATCTGAGATCCCCAAAACTTTAGTTGCCTCGATATATTGTAGGTTTTTGAGACTTTTTATCTGGCCTCGAACAACTCTAGCGACCTCTACCCACATCGTAAGGCCAACAGCTAGATAAATTTGCCACAATCCTTTTCCAAGACCGACGGTGATGGCTATGACCAATAAAATGGTAGGAATAGACCATGTTACATTTATCATCCACATGATTATACTATCTATAAATCCTCCGAAATAACCGGCCAAAGCCCCTAATGTAAGTCCAATGATTAAGGAAATGCTGACGGCTATAATTCCGATAGAAAATGAAATACGAGCACCAATAATTAGTCTACTCAATAAGTCCCTTCCGTATTTATCTGTACCTAACCAAAATGTTTTTTTGAGCACACTGACCTGTTCATTTTTTGTGATGCTCAAGGTTTCTTCTTGATTTAGTAATTGATATTCAATAGTGTGTTTGTTAATTTTAAAATCTTTTTCAATTGGAGTTTCTTTGTGAAATTCCTTATTCCCAAAAGCTATGGTTTTCCAAAAACTTTGATAGGTATCAGTATTGACTTCTTTTAGGATATATGTTGAAAATCCAGGGGGTTTGGTTTGAATCGTAACATGCATCGTATTTGCGTTTGAAGTATTGTCTGGAGAAATTAGATAACCAAACAAAGCAACAAATGCTCCAAGACAGATAAAGCCAACACATAGGTAGGCTAAAAGATTTTTAGAGTTCAAGTCTTTGAAAAAAATCATTTTATTTGTTGGCCACTTTTAGTTTGCTCAGGGTTTTGATGGCTTCATTAATATAAATATCGTTGTGTAAGCTCTCATGCCAGATATTTCTTTTGTCTCTAAGTATTGTATCCTTAGCGATTAAATTGCTTTCGTAGCTAGGAGATTCAAACGTGTATTGAGAATCAAATTCTAAGACGTCTTTGTAGGCTTTTGCTTCTTTGTTCAGTTGTTTTTGTTTGTTCTGATATTGTTTTATACTTAAGGTGTATTTCAAGTCTTCTTGATTTTTTTTAAGCCATTTTGCGTAAGAATCTATATTGTTAAACTGGGGGTTTGCGTCTATGCTTTTTTGCATTTCAGTTACCACCTCATCAAAATTACTATAGTGGTCCATGTGAGCATATTTTGCTTTTTCAATATGATCCCAAGCTAGAGGGGCATCTAATTCACGTTCGGCAATATCTAAATAGCTATATCTATCAGGCATTACAATGTCAGAACTAACTCCTTTTAGCTGTGTAGAGCCTCCGTTGATTCGATAGAATTTTTGTATGGTTAATTTTAACGCACCCAAGTCTTCATTGTAGCTTAAATATTGGTTGATAGGAATTATGTTTTGAACTGTACCTTTTCCATAAGTTTGTTTACTACCAATGATTACAGCCCTTTTGTAGTCCTGCATGGCAGCAGCTAAAATTTCTGAGGCAGATGCTGAAAGTTCATTTACCATAATCACAAGAGGTCCTTCCCAAACTAAGCCGCTATCGGTATCATTCTTTATATTGGGTTTGTTGTCTTTATATTTCACTTGCACTACAGGTCCTTTATCGATAAACAATCCAGCAATCTGTATGGCTGTACTCAAAGATCCTCCGCCATTATTACGTAAATCTATCACTAAACCATTGATGTTGTCTTTTTTGAGCGCCTCTATCTCTTTGCGCATATCAGCTGCAGAATTTCGATTTCCTTGTTTTGTGAAGTCAATATAGAATTTAGGTAAATCAATAATTCCGTATTTTTTACCTTCTATTACAGTTATTGTAGACTTAGCAAACGTATCTTCAAACTCAACAATATCTCTGACAATCGCTATCTTTTTGTAGGTGTTGTCAACTTTTTTTACTGTCAGAATAACCGTTGTACCTTTTTTTCCTTTAATCAATTCAATAGCATCTGTCAAACGCATACCAATGATGTTAGTAGGTTCTTCCTCTGAGTTTTGAGCTACTTTTGTAATGATATCTCCGACTTCAAGCTCTCCTTGTTTGTAGGCAGGTCCACCAGCAATAAGTTCAACGATTTTAGTATATCCTCTTTCATCTGACAATCTAGCTCCAATACCTTCAATGGATCCGGCCATACTAGAATCAAACTTTTTTTTCATGTCCGGAGCAAAATAAGTAGTATGGGGATCAAATTGAGCGGTTATACAGTTCAGAAATATAGCAAATCTATCGTTTTTAGGAGTGTTGTCTTCATAGTAGAATAAATCTTCTATATTGTCTAAAGTTTTTTCTCTTGCTTTTTTTTCAAGTTCACCAAAACTTAATTTTTCGTAAGTTTTTTCTTCTTTAGCTTTTTCTTCTTGATCTTTTAAGTCTTCTGTTAATTTGTTGATGGTCGAGAATTTTAGATGTTTTCTCCACAGGTTTTTCTTTTCGATTGTATCTTTAGGATACTTACTCGTTTTGGGGTCTAAGTTGATGTTTTCTTTTATATCGAAATCAAAATTATGAGTTAATATTTCTTGATAAAGGTTTTTAGATTCTTCTAATCTAATCAAAAACACACGGGTTACTTCATTAAAAAAATCAAATTTTCTACGGATGATTTGATTGTCAATATCATGATAGTACTTTTTGAATTCTGCCACATCACTAGCAAGAAAGTAACGTTTGTAGGGATCTAAGCTTTCTAAATATTTGTCAAACACAGCTTCAGAGAAGTCGTCATTTATCTGCTTGGGCTCGTAATGTCCTTTTTCAAGAATAAATCGCAATGCTTCCATGAGAATTCGATCTTTCTCAGGGGTTTTATCTGATTTTCCTGTGTTGAATCCGTAAAAGACTGATAGTCCTATGCTTAATATGAATGCGTATATGAGTTTGCTGTGTTTTTTCATGAATGTATATAAAGTCAATATTGTGAGGTACTAATTTAGTTTTTTTTCAAAGGGAATTAAAATAAAATCGAAAACATCTTCTGTTCATAAATAAACTCTGCATTTGTTTTATTGATTCCTGAAATTTAATAGTAAATTTGAGTTTTAATTCGATTCACAATGTCAAAAAATAGACCAAAGATTTTAGTTACCAACGATGATGGAATAACTGCCAAGGGAATCAGG